>NZ_JAPSJA010000019.1 GCF_031178525.1 Microbacterium sp. | reverse complement strand
TGCCCGAGCGCGGCGTGCCGTACACCGGGCTGGCGGTCGGGTTCTCGTCGCTGCGCGCGGACGCACCGGGACTCGAGCCGCTGCTGCGCGACGTCTTCGCCGAGCTCGCCGAGCTCACGCCGGGGCCGTACCTGCACTTCGGCGGGGACGAGGCGCTCGGCACGTCGCCCGAGGATTACCGCCGCATGGTCTCGCTCACCGCACGGCTGATCGCCGAGACGGGGAAGACGCCGGTGGCGTGGCACGAGGCGGGCATCGCCGACCTGCCCCCAGGCTCCGTCGGCCAGTACTGGGACTACCGGGTGCCCCGGGACGACCACGCCGAGCGGGCGCGGGCGTTCGTCGCGAACGGCGGCCGGCTCATCCTGTCCCCCGCCGACGCGATCTACCTCGACATGAAGTACGACGCCCACACTCCCATCGGCCTGACATGGGCCGACGGCGCCACGAGCGTCGAGCGCTCCTACGAGTGGGAGCCGTCCACGCTGATCCCCGACGTGCCCGAATCGGCGATCCTCGGCGTCGAGGCCCCGCTGTGGACCGAGACCGTCCGCACTCTCGCCGACATCGACCTGCTGATGTTCCCGCGCGTGGCCTCCGCCGCCGAGGCCGGGTGGTCCGCTGCGGCGGGCACGCCCGAGCGGACCTGGGAGTCGTTCCGGCAGCGGATCGCCGGCCTCGCGGGGCACTGGACCGTCGCCGGCATCGGGTTCCATCGCGCCTCGGACGTGCCCTGGACCGACGACGGTCGGCATCTCGCTGAGTGACGGCGCTGCGGCGGATGCCCAGCGCATCGTAGTCAGACCGTAACCGGCTCTCCGCCTGAGGCGCCTGTTGCGGCCGTAGCCTAAGTTGACGGCATCTGTGCGGCAAGCCGATCGGCGTGTTGGAATCAGCCTCCAGGGGGTAGAGCGTGACGGACGTGGCGACCAAGCCCGAGGGCGTGAGCGACGGCAGCGGAGCGGGCGATTCGGCGACCTCCGCGACGACGGTTCTTGCGACCGGCGCACAGAACCCGGACGTGCAGTGGGCACAGGCCGATCCGCCCAAGAAGCGCCACCTCGGAGCCTGGCTCGGCTTCGGCATCCCGTTCGTGCTCATCCTCGCCGCCGCCGTCGTGGCGTCGCTCGTGCTGATCGGCCCGGGCGTGAAGGCCGCCGGTGCGTCGGTCGGCCTCATGACTCCGGGCATGGCGGCCGAGACCGTGTCGAGCCATCTCGCCGACACCGAGTTCGAGGTGGGCGGCGCGACCCTCACGGGCGAGCAGCTGGGACTGTCCATCGACGCCGGCGCCGTGGCCGATCAGGCCCACGAGACCTACCCCGCCTGGAACATCGGCGGCTGGGGGCAGGGCGAGGTCAGCGGCCCCGTCACGATCGACGCCGACACGGCGGCCGAGGCGCTGCGCACCGCGGTGCCCGACCTGTACTCCGAGTCGGTCAATGCCGAGGTCGTGTTCGACTCCGAGGCGCGCCGCTTCACGACCACTCCGGGCGAGCCCGGCCTGGGCGTCGACGTCGAGGCCCTCGGAGCGAGCATCACGGAGGCCCTCGCCGCAGGGCCCGCCGAGGGCGAGCCGATCGCGATCGAGCCCGTGCAGTCCGAGGTCGAGCCCGCCGCCACGACGGACGAGGCGACCGCGTTCGCGACCAAGCTCAACGACCAGGCCGACACGGCCGGCTTCTACCTCCAGGACGAGCGCGCGCACGGCCTGCCGCTGACCACCGTGCAGTCGTGGATGGACATCGCGGCCGATCCCGAGTCGGGTGAGTTCGTCGTGACGCCCGACATGGGCGCGATCGAGGAGGCCATCAAGGATCTCCCGAAGCAGGTCAACCAGGACGTCGTGAACGAGGAGGTCGTCACCAACTCGGCGGGCGACCGGCTGCACGTGGTGCAGGAGGGCCAGGACGGCTTCGGCATCACCTCCACGGACGGCGTCGCGGATGGGATCGCCGAGTCGCTCAAGGCCGGCGACGTGCAGTTCGAACTGCAGGGCGAGGTCGTGAAGTTCGAGACCGTCACGCTGTTCCGCCGCGTCGAGGTCGACAAGAGCGCCGGCATGACCTACATGTACGAGGGTCCCGCCGCCGGCCAGGAGAAGCTGGTCGCGTCCTACCCCGTCGCGTTCGGCAAGCCCGGCTTCGACACCCAGACCGGCCACTTCACCGTCTACGGCCAGCTCACGCAGCAGAACATGGGATCCTGCACGCCCGACGGCAAGCTGAAGCCGGGCGGCTCATACGACTACTGCACCCCGAACGTGAAGTGGGTGTCGTACTTCAACGGCGACCAGGGCTTCCACGGCACCTACTGGCACAGCAGCTTCGGCCCCGGCAAC
The DNA here is from genome assembly GCF_031178525.1 of Microbacterium sp. Taxonomy (GTDB): domain Bacteria; phylum Actinomycetota; class Actinomycetes; order Actinomycetales; family Microbacteriaceae; genus Microbacterium. Next base: position 17,619 of record NZ_JAPSJA010000019.1, on the reverse strand, counting down.
TTCCTCAGCCACGGCTGCGTGAACATGACCGAGGCGGCCGCCGAGCACATGTACCGCTTCGCACAGGTCGGCACCGAGGTCTGGGTGCACGACTGATCGGTCCTCCCGCACCGGCCCGGGCCACGGCTGAACAGCGCCGCCCTTGGGCTCCGGCGGGCGGCGCGACGACGATGTGGGCACATCTGCTTGCCTCCGCTGTCCGGGGAGCGGTTAGCCTGACCGTATGACGCTGAACCTGGTCGAGCTCTCCGCCGCGACGATCGTCGCGGTGAACACGCTGTCGCTGAAGCCCGGCCAGGAGCAGTTCCTCGCCCCCGTCTCGTACGGCATCGCGGCGACCGTCATCAATCCCTCCAAGGCATGGCAGCGGGTCGTGCTCGACGGCGACGACGTGGTGGGCTTCGTCAGCGCCAGCTTCGACGAAGAGGCGCCGTCCGAGCACTTCCGTTCCGTCCTGCTGCGCATCAACGTCGACGCCGACGACCAGGGGCGTGGCATCGGCCGCTTCGCGGTCGAGGCGCTCGTCGAGGAGGTGCGCCGCCGCGGCCTCGACCACCTCACGGTCATCTACGAGGCCGGCGAGGGCGGTCCCGAGGCGTTCTTCCGCCGCGTCGGCTTCACACCGGTGGACGAGACGGAGTACGGTGAGGTGGTAGCCGAGATCCGCGTCTGACGCTCGGCAGCGACCGGGGGACACTCACTCGACTGACTCGCGACGGGCGGCGCCCTCACCGAGAATCATGCCGGCGGCGGGGTCTCGAATCCCCCTCCCCCATCGAGACCTCGTCGCCCTACTCCGAGACGAGAGAGCCGGATCCTCACGGACCCGGCTCTCTCGTCGTCTGCGGTGGAACGGCTAGACGAGCGACTCCCGCCAGGCGGCGTGCAGCTGCGCGAACTTGCCGCTGCCCGCGATCAGGGCGGCGGGGGTGTCGTCCTCGATGACCGTGCCGTGCTCCATCACGAGAACACGGTCGGCGATCGCCACGGTGGAGAGGCGGTGCGCGATGATGATCGCCGTGCGGTCGGAGAGCAGCGTCTGCAGGGCCTCCTGGATCGCGCGCTCCGAGGGGATGTCGAGCGACGCCGTCGCCTCGTCCAGGATCAGCACGGCCGGGTCGGCGAGGAACGCGCGCGCGAACGAGATCAGCTGACGCTGGCCCGCCGAGACGCGTCCGCCGCGCTTGTTGACGTCGGTGTGGTAGCCGTCAGGCAGGCTCCGGATGAAGGCGTCGGCACCGACGGAGCGGGCCGCTTCCTGGATCTCCGCGAACGTCGCGTCGGGACGGCCGAGCGCGATGTTGTCGGCGACCGTGCCGCTGAACAGGTAGGCCTCCTGCGTGACCATCACGATCGCCCGGCGCAGATCGCGCGGGTGCAGCTCGCGCAGGTCGATGCCGTCGAGCGTGACGCGGCCCTTGCTCGGGTCGTAGAAGCGCGACACGAGCTTCGCGAGCGTCGACTTGCCCGCGCCGGTGGTGCCGACGAGCGCGACCGTCTGTCCGGCCGGGATGTCCAGCGAGAACTCGGGCAGGACCGTCCTGCCGGAGCCGTACGCGAACGTGACCGCGTCGAAGCGGATGGCGCCGCGCGCGTGCGCCAGCTCGACCGGCTTCGTCGGATCGGGCACGGTGGGGTTCTCCTCGAGCACGCCCGAGACCTTCTCGAGCGCCGCGGATGCCGCCTGGAAGGAGTTCAGGAACATCGCGACCTCCTGCAGCGGCGTGAAGAAGTTGCGTACGTACAGCACCGCGGTCAGGAGGAATCCGACCGAGAACTCGCCCCACGTGATCCGCACGCCACCCCACAGCACGACGAGGCCGATCGAGAACGCCGAGATCGCCATCAGTGCCGGCTCGAACGTGCCGAACAGCCGGATCGAGCGCATGTTGACGTCGCGGTAGTCCATCGCGAGACCGCCGAACTCCGCCTCGTTGCGCGGCTCGGTGCGGAACGCCTTGCCCGCCCGGATGCCGGTCATGGTCTCGACGAACTTCACGATCACGCGCGCACTGACCACGCGCGAGTCGCGGTAGGTGCGCTGCGATGCCACGTAGAACCAGCGCATCAGCATCGCGAGCGGGATGCCCGCGGCCACGAGCACGAGTCCCGACTGCCAGTCGACGATCACGAGCGCGACGAACGTGAACGCGCCGTACAGCACGCCGTTCACCAGCTGCGTCAGGCCGCCGTTGAGCAGCTCCCGGATCGTGTCGAGGTCGCTCGTCTGACGCGAGATGATCCGTCCCGACGTGTAGGTCTCGTGGAACTCGAGGCTCAGCAGCTGCGTGTGCCGGAACACGCGCGTGCGCAGGTCCAGCAGCACGTTCTGCGTCACGCGCGCCGCGAGGATGTCGTACCAGGCGAGCAGGGCCGCACCGCCGATCGCCGTCGCGACGTACGCCCCGCCGACGAGCCACGCGGGGCCCCAGTCCGCTCGGTCGAGCACGGCGGGCAGCGCCTCATTCAGGCCGAGGCCCAGCAGGACGGGGCCGAGCACGCGCACGCCGGTCTGGCCCACCACCACGATGCCGACCAGGATGACCTGGGCCCGCATGGGAGCCAGCAGCGACCACAGCAGCTTCAGCGAGCGACGGCGGATGGCCATGCTCTCCTCGCGCGTGTAGTCGGAACGGTCCTCTCCCGCGGTTCCGTGCACGCTGGAGCTCACTTCACGCCCTCCTCGTCCTGAGCACTGATGATGTCGAGCTCGGCGGTCGGATTGGGATCGCTGCGCCAGGCACGCTCCTCCGCCTCCTCCTTCTCGAAGCTCGAGATGACCGAGCGGTAGTGCATCGACGACGCCATGAGCTCCTGATGCGTGCCGACCGCCGTGATCCGGCCGCCCTCGAGCAGCGCGACGCGATCGGCGAGCGCCACGGTCGAGGGCCGGTGGGCGACCACCAGGGCCGTCGTGCCGGCGAGCACCCGGCGCAGCTCGTGCTGCACGCGCTCCTCGGTGTCGACGTCGAGCGCCGACAGCGGGTCGTCCATCACGATCACGGCGGGGCGCGCGGCGACCGCGCGGGCGAGGGCCAGGCGCTGCCGCTGGCCGCCTGAGAGCGACATCCCCTCCTCGCCGATCATGGTCTCGACGCCCTCGGGGAGGTCGTCGACGAACGCGGCCTGCGCGACGTCGAGCGCCTCGCGGAGCACGCGCTCCCCCTCGGGCGATCGCGGGTCGAGGTCGTCGCGCCCCAGCAGCACGTTGTCGCGAACGGACGCGGAAAACAGCGTGGCGTCCTCGAACGCGCTCGCGATGATGCGGCGCAGGTCGACCAGGCGCAGGTCGCGCACGTCGACGCCGTCGATCGTGACGCGACCGCCCGTGACGTCGTACAGGCGGGTGGGCAGCGTCGTGAGCGTGGTCTTCCCCGAGCCGGTCAGGCCGACGATCGCCAGGGTCTCGCCCGGCCGCACCTCGAGCCGGATGCCGCCCAGCAGATCCGGCTCCTTCGCGCCCGCATCCTGGTAGCGGAAGTGCACGTCCTCGAACACGAGCGCGCCGCGCGGATCCGCGAGCTCCACCGGACGCTCAGGGTCGGTGATGTCGTTGTGCGCGTCGAACACCTCGAACACGCGGTCGGTCGCGGTGCGCGCATCCATCGTGAACGCGAAGAAGAACCCGATGGACTCGATCGGCCAGCGCAGGATGGTCGCCATCGCGAAGTACGCGAACAGCTGGTCGAGTCCGATCTGACCGATCGACGCCAGCCAGATGCCCATCACGAGCGCGGCCGCGAAGGCGAGCTCCGGCATGAACACGAGCCAGAAGTCGATGCGCGCGATCGCGCCGGCCTTGCGCATCTCGGTGTCGCGCAGCGTCTGCGCCTGGCGCGTGAAGCGGCGCAGCGCGTGGGGCCCGCGGCCGAAGGCCTTGAGCACGCGGATGCCGTGCACGCTCTCCTCGACGCTCGTCGCGAGATCGCCCTGCTGATCCTGTGACAGGCGCGTGAGCGTGCCGTACTCCCGCTCGAACAGGAAGCCCTGGATCCACAGCGGCACGCCGGACAGCACGAACACGAGCGCGAGCGCCCAGTGCCACTGGAACAGCAGTGCGGCGCCGATGATCACGGTCAGCACGTTGACTACGAGCAGGATGAGGCCGAACGCCATCCAGCGGCGGATGAGGCTGATGTCCTGCATCATGCGGCTGAGCAGCTGCCCCGACTGCCACCGGTCGTGGAACGAGACCGGCAGGTGCTGCAGCCGGTTGTAGAACGCGCGGCGGATGTCGTACTCGACGAGCGTGGCGGGTCCGAGGATGAGCCAGCGCCGCAGGTACACCATGAGCGCCTCGAGCAGCGCGAGCCCGAGCACGGCGACCGCGCCCCACACGACCGCGGAGGTCTCGCCGGTCGAGATCGGGCCGCCGACGAGCCACTCCAGCACGATGGGGATCATCAGCGAGATGACCGCTGCGGCGAGCGCGGTCAGGGCACCGAGGCCGAGGCGAGGCAGCACGGGACGGGCGAATTCGAGCAGGCGCAGCAGTGCGCGGGGCGTGGAGAGCCGGGGCGTCGACGGGCGCGAAGAAGGACTGGTCATGATCCTCGTGAAGGGTTTTGTTGCCGGAGACGGCGGAGCCTTTCAGCCTATTGCCAGACTCCGACGCACCGCAATGCTCCCCCAGAGGTCGTTGCGACCTGCCCGGGTCGGCGTGCAGCCCCGGGTCGCGGGAACCGTGTCGACGCGCGTCGCCCGCTCGACGAGCAGAGCCGGGCACCCTGCGCTGAAGGGCGTCAGAGCAGGGCGTCGCCGCTCTCGCGTGACAGCAGGGCGCGCTTCACGTGGAGGCCCCACGCGAAGCCGCCCAGCGACCCGTCGCCGCGCAGCACCCGGTGGCACGGCACGAAGAGCGCGGGCGCGTTGCGCGCGCAGACCGAGGCCGCGGCCCGCACGGCGCGCGGCGAGCCGAGCGCGGCCGCGAAGCCCGTGTAGGTCAGCGGGGCACCGGGCACGACACGGCGCAGGGCGTCCCAGCCCGTGAGCTGCAGCGCGGTGCCGCGCTGCCGCACCGGCACGACGTCGATCGCGGCGAGGTCGCCGCCGTAGTAGGCCCGCACGGCATCGGCCGCGGCCGCGTCGCCGTCGCGCACGTCGTCCGGGCGCAGGCTCGGGTGGATCCGGTTCAGCATGGCGTCGACGTCCGCCGTCCATCCGGAGGCGAGCACTGCTCCGTCCGCGTCCGTCACGAGGGTGAAGGCGCCGTCGGGGGTGTCGAGGGTCTGGACGATGGCGCTCACGCCGCCTCCTTCGGGGACGGGGCGGGCGCGGCGACGGCGGGGCCCGCCGCGAGGCGCCACAGGTGCAGGGAGAGGTACGAGCGCCACGGCGCCGTGCGCGCGGCCCAGGCGGCGAGCCCGCGCGGCTCCGCCGGGATGCCCGCGCGTGCCGCGCCCGCGCGCAGCGCCACGTCGCCCGTGAGGACGACGTCCGGATCGCCGATCACGCGCATGCGCACGTAGTCGGCTGTCCATGCGCCGATGCCGGGCATCGCCATCAGCGCGGCGCGCTGCGCGGCGCCGTCGTCACCGGTCGTGAGCGGCAGGTCGCCCGACGCCAGCGCGGCGGCGACCCCCGTGATCGCCCGGATGCGGGCGGCCGGCCCGCGCAGGACCTCCGCGCCGCGCTCGGCGATCGCGGTCATCGTGGGGAACAGGATGCGCTCCTCGCCCGCCAGTGTGACGCGCTCCCCGAGGGCCTCGGCCAGGCGCGTGAGGTGGGTGCGCGCCGCCGCCACAGAGATCTGCTGTCCCACCATGGCGCGGATGAGCAGCTCGTGCGGATCGGCCGTGCCCGGCAGGCGGATCCCCGGATTGTCGCTCACGTGCGGAGCGAGCTCGGGGTGGCGCGACAGCGCCTCGTCGATCGCGAGCGGATCCGCGTCGAGGTCGAACAGGCGCCGCGCCCGCGCGACGAGCGTCGACAGGTCGGCCAGGCTCTCGAGCTTCGCCTCGAGCCGCAGCCGACCGCCGTCGTGCGAGAGCCGGAACCACGCCGGGCCATGCGGCAGGCGCAGCGTGCGCGCGAAGCCGTGTGCGTCGCCCTCCTCCACACCTGCGAGCGCGCGCACGCTCATCCAGGCGAACAGCCCGGCGGGGTCGAACGGCTCGCGGTACGGCAGCGCGAGATCGATGCCGGTCGGTGCGGTGAGGATTCCCCGGCGTCGCGCACGCAGCTCGGTGGGGGTCAGGCCGAACACCTCGCGCACGGTGTCGTTGAACTGCCGCACGCTCGCGAAGCCGGCGGAGAACGCGACGTCGGCGGCGGACAGGTCGGTGCCGACGAGGAGGAGCCGCGCGGTGTGCGCGCGGTGCGCCCGGGCGAGGGCCAGCGGGCCGGCGCCGAGCTCCGCGGTGAGCAGCCGCGTCAGATGACGACTCGAGTAGCCGAGCCGCCCCGCAAGACCCGCGACGCCCTCGCGCTCGACGACGCCGTCGGCGATGAGACGCATGGCACGGCCCGCGACGTCGCCTCGCAGGTTCCAGTCGGGAGACCCGGGTGCGGCCTCCGGCAGGCACCGCTTGCAGGCGCGATACCCCGCCTCGTGGGCCGCGGCGCTCGTGGGGAAGAACGTGACGTTCGCCTCCTTGGGCGTGCGCGCGGGGCACGACGGTCGACAGTAGATCCCCGTCGACCGCACAGCGGTCACGAACTGCCCGTCGAACCGCTGATCACGCGCACTGATGGCCCGATAGCGCTCGGCGAAGGTCATGCTCATGGCTCAAGCCTGACACGTGCCCCGGGCCCGGGCTGGCGGTTTTCGGACACGGCGATGCTCGGTCGTTCCGACTCGTCGCTGCGGTCCTCGCTCAACGAGCAGGGATCGGCTCGCCGCCTGCGGAGAACCGAAAGCCTCCCTCAGGCGCACGGCCTGAGGGAGGCGATCCGGGGAGACTGCGGCTCCGGAGCGGGATCCCGATCCCGCTGGGCCGCGATCAGTGGAAGAAGTGGCGCTCTCCCGTGAAGTACATCGTGACGCCGCGCTCCTTCGCGAGCGCGATGGTCTCCTCGTCGCGCACGGAACCGCCGGGCTGGATGATGATCTTCACGCCCGCGTTCATGAGCACCTCGGGGCCGTCCGAGAACGGGAAGAAGGCGTCGGACGCTGCGATGGATCCGCTCGCACGGTCGCCCGCGCGCTCGACCGCCAGGCGGCACGAATCGACCCGGTTGACCTGGCCCATGCCGACGCCGACCGTGGCGCCGTTCTTCGCGAGCACGATCGCGTTCGACTTCACCGCGCGGCACGACTTCCAGGCGAACACGAGGTCCTGCACCGAGACGTCCTCCGGCACCTCGCCCGCCACGAGCTGCCAGTTCGCCGCGACCGACTCGAAGTCGTCCTCCGGGAAGCGGTCGGCGTCCTGCAGCAGCAGCCCGCCCGAGACCAGGCGCACGTCCATGCGCTCCTGGCGCCAGTCGGCGGGGAGCTTCAGCAGGCGCAGGTTCTTCTTCTCGGCGAACACCTCGAGCGCGGCCGGCTCGAAGTCGGGCGCCACGATCACCTCGGTGAAGATGTCGCGCAGGTTCTCCGCCATCTTCAGCGTGACGGGGCGGTTCGCCGCGATCACGCCGCCGAACGCCGAGACCGGGTCGCACTCGTGCGCGCGCAGATGCGCGCTCGCGATGGGGTCGAGCGCATGGGGGGCGGCGACCGCGATGCCGCACGGGTTGGCGTGCTTGATGATCGCGACGGCCGGAAGCACCATGTCGTACGCCGCGCGCAGGGCGGCGTCCGCGTCGACGTAGTTGTTGTACGACATCTCCTTGCCCTGCAGCTGGGTCGCCTGGGCGATGCCGTGGCCGCCGGAGGTCGTGTAGATCGCGGCGCGCTGGTGCGAGTTCTCGCCATACCGCAGGTTCGCGAGCTTCTCGGCCTGGATCGTCAGGTGCTCCGGCAGCTCCTCGCGTCCGACGAGGGCCTGCTGCGCGAACCACTCGGCGACCGCCGTGTCGTAGGCGGCGGTGTGCGCGAACGCGCGGGCCGCGAGCTCACGACGCTGCGTGAGCGATGTGCCGCCGTTGGCGACGGCCTCGATCACGGCCGGGTACGACTCGGGCGAGACGACGATCGCGACATTCGCGAAGTTCTTCGCCGACGCGCGCACCATGGCGGGGCCGCCGATGTCGATCTGCTCCACCACGTCGTCGCCCTGCGCGCCCGAGCGCACGGTCTCGACGAACGGGTAGAGGTTCACGATCACGAGCTCGAACGGCGAGATCCCGAACTCGCCCAGCTGGGTCTCGTGGTGCTCGAGGCGCAGGTCGGCGAGCAGACCGCCGTGCACGTTGGGGTGCAGCGTCTTGACGCGTCCGTCGAGCATCTCGGGGAATCCGGTCACCGATGCGACGTCCGAGACCTCGAAGCCCGCGTCGCGGATCGTGGCGGCGGTGGATCCGGTCGACACGATCTCGACCCCCGCGTTCGCGAGCGCCTCGGCGATCGTGAGCAGGTCGGTCTTGTCGCTGACCGACACGAGAGCGCGCCGGATCGGCACCACATCGCGGTCGCGGTAGAGCGAGGGGTCGTGGCGAGGGCCGGCCATGGGGTGCTCCTTCGGGTGTGGCGGTGATCCGGCATCGAGCCGGATCGGCGGGGTCAGGATGTCGCGGTGAGCGCGAGCTCGCCGGTGGCGATGCGTCGCACGACATCGATCAGCAGGCGGCGTTCGACGGGCTTGATGCGCTCGTGCAGCGTGTCCTCGGTGTCGCCGGGCAGCACCGGGATGCGCTCCTGCGCGAGGATCGGGCCGGTGTCGACGCCGTCGTCGACGACGATCACGCTCGCGCCGGTCTGCGTGGCCGCCGCGGCGAGCGCGTCGCGCACGCCGTGCGCTCCGGGGAACTCGGGCAGGTACGCGGGATGCGTGTTGATGATGCGCGGCTGCCAGCGCGCCACGAGCGCGGCGGGGAGCAGTCGCATCATGCCGCTCAGGACGATCAGGTCGGGCTGGATCTCGTCCAGCCGGCGTCCGAGCTCCTCGGCCCACGCCTCACGGCTCGCGAACGTGCGGAACGGCACCACGAAGGTCGGCACACCGAACGCCTCGGCGTGCGCGAGTCCGGCGGCGTCGCGGTCGGCACCCACGGCCACGATGCGCGCGGGATAGCCGGGGTCGTCCGCCGCCTCGAGGAGGGCCCGCAGATTGGAGCCCGTGCCCGAGATGAGGACGGCGACCTTCAGCACCGTGTCAGTCTAGCGACGCGGCGATATCCCGCCTGTCGCCCGAGTTCTCGTCGGCACGCGGCTCGTCGTCCTCGTCGCCGCGGACCCATTCGCCGAGGCGGCGCTCGTATGAGCGCGGGGCGAGCAGCAGGATGGCCGCGCCCACCAGCACCTCGAGGCCCACCGCGAGCGCGATGGCGCCCGCGTCCGGTCCCGTGACGGCCAGTCGTCCCGGCCCGAGCGATCCGGACGTCAGCGCCGCGATCAGCGCCGCCCCGGCGCCCGCGATCACCGCGATGCCGACCGCCAGCACGGCGCGCGGCACGGTGGGCTCGTGGTCGACGCGCTCGGCGCGCGCCTCGGCGCGGAACGCGATCCGGATGCCCCAGCCCGCGATCGCGCCCGCGACGACCGGAGCGAGCACCGACAGCAGCAGCAGCGGCGAACCCTGCTCGGGGATCAGGCCCAGCAGGGGCACGCCCGGCAGCACGCCGAGCTGGGTGGCGGCGGGCGTCACGCCGGTGCCGGCGCCGAACGCGAAGCCGGGGCCCGCCATCCAGGCCATCGCCCAGCCGATCATGGTGGGCAGGTAGGCGAACTGCGCGAGGGTGAGCAGCAGCGCGCCTGTCAGGTCGACCTGCGTCGTCTCGTACAGCGCGATCACACTGCCGCCCCGCAGCGGCACCGCCGTCGCGATCGCCAGCGCGGCGAAGCCGACCACGCCGGCGAGGGCCATGCCGCCGCCGCGCACCATGAGCGCGGGGAACTCGCGCCACCCTGCGGGCAGCCGGTCGGCGGCGTCGTGGATCCGGTCGACGATCCCGTCGTCTCCCTCGCTCCACGCTCCCGTGACCGCGCCGATCAGCATGGGCACGGCGTACACGAGCGTCGGCATCAGGATGGCGCGCCACGCGTCGACGGACGCGACCGGGTTGCCGGATGTGACGTTCGCGATCAGGGCGGCGAGCGCGGTCGCGACGGTGCCGGCCGCGACGCCCGTGGCCCACTTCCCCGAGCGCAGCGCGCGACGGCCGGACCGGGCCGCGAAGGCGGCGATCAGCACGCCGAACGCGAGGGGCGCGAGCGACAGGACGAAGGATCCGGCCTCCTCCGGCAGCCCCGTCTGGACGAGGAACTCCCCGTCGAGCGTGAGGCCGAGCGGCACGAAGTTGCCGAGCTGCCAGATCCGCACGGTCGAGGGCCACAGCGCCGACCAGTCGGCGAGGCCGCCGAACGCGAAGACCCACATCAGCGTCAGCGGCGCCAGCACGGCCGCCCATCCGACGATCGCCGACACGGCGGCATCCAGGGCGGCGAGCAGTGCGACGAGAAGGCGATGCATGACGGATCGACTCTACGTGCGGCGGCGGCGCGGGCCCGGGCGGCGCACCGGCCCCGCGGCGAGCGCTCCCGAGAGCGTCAGCCGCGGGGGTCCCGGGCGATCCAGAGCTTGCGCCACTCGGCGTTGGGGCTCGTGCGGTCGAGCTCCCACTGCCCGATCTGGCGGCGCTTGTAGACGATCGGGTTGTGGGAGGCGACCGTGCGTGCGTTCCGCCAGTGGCGGTCGAGCGCCGCGGGCCGGGACGCCGCGGTCGCTCCGCCGAGCTCGAACAGCTCGCTCGCGGCGGCGATCACGCGCGGCATCGCCTCGACCTGGGCCTGGTACACCGCGATCTCGGCGGCGTCCACGGCGTCGGCGCGCCGCTCGGGATCGCTTCCGGGATCGAGCAGGACCGCGCGCGACCGGTCGAGCTCGCTCGCGGCGGCGAGCGTGACGGCCGAGGCGGCGAACGCCGCGGCCGACAGGTCCCCCACGATCTGCTGCAGCTGCGGGTCGTCGGCCGGAACCTCGGCGTTGGCCGTGATGAAGGTGCGACGCCGCGCGCGCAGGTACGCGGCGCCCTCGCGAGCGGTCGCGCGGCCGATGCCGGCGACCACCGCGACGAGGAAGAACTGGAAGAACGCGGGGCCGAGCGAGGGCCCGCCGGCGTACGGCGTGACATCGGCGGCGTCGATCTCGACGGCGTCGAACACGGTCGTCCCAGACGCCGTGAGCCGCTGGCCGATGCCGTCCCAGTCGTCGACGATCTCGACGCCGGCGGCGTCGGTCGGCACCAGCACCGTGACCCGCTCCCGCTCGCCGTCCGCGCCGGGGCGGGCGGCCGAGGCGAGCACGTGCGTCGCGTACAGGGTGCCGGTCGTGTAGAACTTGCGTCCGATGAGCAGCCAGCGCCCGTCGTCGTCCTGCTCGAGCGTCGTCGCCAGGTCGGCGAGCGTGGTGCCGGCCGTCTCGCTCGCCGCGTTGCCGATGATGGCGCCGGCGGCGATGCGCCGCAGCCACGCGTCGCGGTGATCGGAGGGCGGCCGGGCGAGGAAGACCTCGACCTGCGCGAAATGACCGCGCAGCGCATGCGCGACGTTCGAATCGGCGTCGGCGAGCGCGAGCAGGTGCTCCGCCAGCTCGGGAAGGCTCAGCCCGGCGCCGCCGAACGCGACCGGCACCCGCAGCGCGCCGAATCCCGCGCGCCGCAGTTCGTCGAGCTCCGCCGCGGGCAGGGTGCGGTCGCGCTCCCGCGCCACGGCGCCGTCCGCGATGCGCTCCAGGATGTCCGCGAACGGCGACCCGGCGAACGGCGAGGGCGGGGCGCTCACGCGAACGCGCCCCGGTACCGCGCGGCCGGGTGCGTGTCGGGCAGCGTGTCGCGGCCCGTGAGCTTGCGGCGCAGCGTGCCCTCTGTGTATCCCTCGGCCGCCAGCCCGCGCCGGCGCAGGACGGGCATGACGTGGTCGATGAACTCCTCGTACGAGGACGGGATCATCCAGTTCATGACGTTGATGCCGGCGACGCCGACCTCGCGCCACGCGTCCAGCTCGTCGGCGATCTGCTCGGGCGTCCCGACGATCCGGCCGCGCAGCTTGGCGGACAGGCGCGCGAGATCCGCGACCGTCGGCTCGCGGTCGGGGCTGAGCTGCCGCAGCCACTCGAGCTGTCCCTGCCCGCCCTGGGTCGGGACGTCCTTGAGCAGCGTGTCGGGCGGGATGGGCTGCCCCGTGCGCTGGTCGGTGCCCAGGTTCGAGTGCACGAAGAACGCGTCGGCCGAGAGGTACTCGTCGATCTCCGCCTCCTTGCGGCGGGCCTCCTCCTCCGTCGAGCCGATGATGAAGGTGATGCCCTGGTAGTAGGAGATGTCGTCCGCGGAGCGGCCCGCCTCGACGGCCAGGCGTTTGCCGTTCGCCACGATGTCGCGGGCCCGCTCGCGATCCGGGGCGAGGATGAAGGACGCCTCGGCGTTGCGGGCGGCGAACGCCGCGCCCGCGGGAGAGGCCCCGGCCTGGAACAGCAGGGGCGTGCGCTGCGGCGAGGGCGACACGAGGTGCGGGCCCTCCACGTCGTACCAGCGCCCGTGGTGATCGATCCGGTGGATGCCGGCGGGGTCGGCGTAGGCGCCCTGCCGGTCCTTCAGCAGCGCGCCGTCGTCCCACGAGCCCTCCCACAGCTTGTAGGCGACGTCGAGGTACTCCTGCGCCTGCGCGTAGCGCTCGTCGTGGTCGAGCAGGCGATCGTGCCCGAAGTTGCGCGCGGCGTTCTCGAGGTGGCTCGTGACGATGTTCCAGCCGATCCGGCCACGCGAGATGTGGTCGAGCGTGGACACCCGGCGCGCGAACTCGAACGGGTGCGCCTGCAGCGTCGAGCTGGTGAACGCCAGCCCGAGGTGCTCGGTGCTCACGGCGAGGGCCGACAGCAGCACCGACGGATCGTGCGACGGCAGCTGCAGCCCCTCGCGCGCGTTGATGTCGTACGCGGCGCCCGCGCCGCCGTAGACCCCGACGACGTCGGCGAAGAACATCGCGTCGAAGCCGCCGCGCTCGAGCGTGCGGGCGAGGTCGACCCACAGGCCGACGTCCTCGAAATCGGCCTGGCGGGCGTCCGGATGGCGCCACAGGCCGTGCTGGATGTGCGACGCCGTGTACATCACGAACGCCGAGAAACGAAGGGGGGCGGGAGAAGAGGTCATCGGTACACGCTCGGGATCGGGAGGTCGCCGGAGAGGAAGTACCGCCCCAGCTCCTCGTGCTTATGGGCGACAGGGTCGTGCAGGGTCAGCGTGCGCAGGTTGCGCCAGTGCCGGTCGAGTCCGAAGGACGCCGAGGCCGACCGCGCCCCCGTCAGGTCGAAGACGGCCGAAGCCGCCTCGAGACCCGCGTGGTGGGCGGCGATCTTGCCTGCGGCGATGACCTCGGCGAGCTCGCCCCGCTGGGCGCGCGTCACGGACGTCGGATGAGCGGCGAGCGCGTCGAGCTCGATCGCCCCCTCGCGGACGAGGGCCGCGGCCGCCGAGACGGCGGCGACCTGACGTCCGAAGCCCGCGAGGACGTGGGTGTCCTCGGCCGCGGACTCGGCCTGCGAGTGCACCCACGGCCGCCCCTGGGTGCGCACATAGTCGCGCGCCTCGAGCAGCGCGCCCTCCGCTATGCCCACCGCAAGCCAGCCGAACAGCGACTGGAACGCCGGGATCATGAGCGACTGCAGGGGAATCGGGTGCTCGGACGGCGGGTTCGCGACCGCCACCAGGTCGTCGTCGGTGACGCGGACGTCCTCCAGGACGACGCCCGGCGACGCAGACAGTCGCTGGCCGACCGGATCCCAGTCAGATGCGACCGTGACGCCTTCGCGGTCCGTCGGGATCGCCCAGATGCGCATCCGCCCGTCCTCGGCGAGCACGCTCTGCGTGAACAGCAGATCGGCAACCGGCGCCCCGGTGGCGAAGCCGCGCCGCGCCGACACCGCATAGCCGTCGCCCGATCGCACCGTGCCGCCGGAACCGCCGAAAGCCGAGCCGATCGAGGCCCACACGAGGCCGTCGGCCGCCGTCCGGCGCGCCAGCTCCCTGGCCGGCGCGGTGGGCGTCGCCCCCTCGGAGCCGTGCGCGCCGTACGCCGCCACGAACCACAGCCACACCCAGTGATAGCCCACGGCGTGGGCGAGACCGCCGTCCACGCGCGCCAGGCGGCGCGCGGCCGCGGCCGCATCGGCGAGCGACGCGCCCTCGCCGCCCAGCTCGGCGGGCACCGTGAGCCCGATCAGGCCGCGGCTGCGGAGCGCGGCGAACGCGTCGTGCGGGGCTGCGCCCTCACGCTCGCGGCGGACGATGCCGTCGGCGAGCTCGGTCGCGGCCTCCTCGAGGCGGTCGGCCCACGGCGCGCGGAGCGTCCGCGGCGCTCGCCGGGGCACCAGGTCGTCGGTCATCCGGATGTCCTTCCGCGCGGACCACGTCGGCGACCGCACGGATCGAACCTATGCACCGCCGGACGGCGCCTCCGGCCGCCGTGAAACAAAACGGAACACGAGTCGCGATCCCGCAAGGCCCGCCTCCACAATCGGGGTTCCACGCCCCATCCGGCGGAGAGCCCCACCGCTCCGCCCATCCTGCGCCACCTTCGACCCGAGGAATCCCATGTCGCGTCCCACCCGCTTCCGCCTGCTCGGCCTTGTCGCCGTCGCCGCTTCCGCCGCCGCCCTGACCGCCTGCTCGGGGCAGTCGAATGCGGAGCCCGAGGCCGCCGCAGCCGGCGAGCCCGCCGTCATCCGCGTCGGTTCGATGTTCCCCGCGACCGAGGTGCTCGAGTTCGTGAACGACAACCTGGCCGAGGATGCCGGCTTCACGCTCGAGATCACGGAGTTCTCGGAGTACACGATCGTGAACGAGTCGCTCGCCGACGGCTCCCTCGACGCGAACCTCTACCAGCACCAGCCGTACCTCGACAACTTCAACAAGGAGCACGGCACCGACATCGTCTCGGTGGGCAAGGTCTACTTCCCCGCCCTCGCGCTGTACTCGCTGACGCTCGACTCGATCGACGACATCCCGGACGGCACCGAGATCCCGCTCCCGGCCGACCCGGCGAACCTCGGTCGCTCGCTCGAGCTGCTCGCCGCGGGCGGTCTGATCGAGACGACGGATGCGCCCGCGGACCTCGACGACATCACCGCGAACCCGAAGGACCTCGAGTTCGCGCTCGTGGACGCGGCGCAGCTGCCCCGCGCGCTCGAGGACACCGACGCGGGCGTCGTGAACTTCGTCTACGCGGGCCCCGCGGGCCTCACGCAGGACGACCAGCTGCTGCAGGAGGGGGTCGACGGCTCGCCGTACGCCAATCGCCTCGCGGTCAACGCGGGCGACGAGGACAACCCCGAGATCCAGGCGCTGCTCGAGGCGCTGAACTCGGACGAGACGTCCGCGTTCATCGAGGAGAACTGGAGCGGCCTCGTCATCCCCGTGAGCGGCGAGTAACCCCGAGACCCTCCCGCGAGGGCGACCGGGACCGGTCGCCCTCGCCGCGGCGCAGGAGCACGCATGATCACCATCGAGAACGTCAGCAAGATCTATCCCGGCGCGTCCTTCGCCGCGCTGGACGACGTCAGCCTGCACGTCGAGCGGGGCGAGATCTTCGGCATCGTCGGCGAGTCCGGCGCCGGGAAGTCCACGCTGATCCGCACCGTCAACATGCTGGAGCGCCCGACCTCCGGACGCGTCGTCGTCGACGGCGCCGACCTGACGGCGCTCGACGAGGCGGGCCTGCGCGCGGCGCGGCAGAACATCGGCATGGTGTTCCAGCACTTCAACCTGCTCTCCAGCCGCACGGCCCTCGGCAACGTCGACTTCGCGCTCGAGGGCTCGCGCGTCCCCGCCGCGCGCCGCCGCTCCCGCGCCCTCGAGATCCTGGATCTCGTCGGCCTGGCCGATCGAGCCGACTACTACCCCGCGCAGCTGTCGGGCGGTCAGAAGCAGCGCGTGGGCATCGCGCGCGCTCTCGCGGCCGAACCCCGTGTGCTGCTCTCGGACGAGGCGACGAGCGCGCTCGATCCCGAGACGACGGCGTCCATCCTGGACCTGCTCTCGACCGTGAATCGCGAGCTCGGTCTGACCGTGCTGCTGATCACGCACGAGATGGATGTGATCAAGCGCATCTGCCACTCCGCCGCGCTGATCGAGAACGGCCGGATCGTGGAGTCCGGCCGGGTCCTCGATCTCGTGCGCACCCCCGGCTCGCCGATCGGCCGCGCGCTGTTCACGTCCGTTGACGACGTCGAGCACGCGGGCGGCACCCTTGCCGAGGTCACCTTCACGGGGGCGTCGGCGAACGATCCGGTCATCACGAGCCTGGCGCGCGAGTTCGACCTCGACATCGCGATCCTGGGCGGCGAGATCGACAGCTTCCGCGACCAGCGCGTGGGCCGCCTGCACGTCCGCCTGCCCGGCGACGCCGCGGCGAGCGCGCCGCTGCTCGCCCGCCTGACCGACCGCGGCTTCGTGGTCGACGTGATCGCCGAGGAGGCGACGCCGTTCGCCGTACTGAGCGCCGGGAGGGACCCGCAGTGAACGATCTCGACGTGCCCGAGCTGGTCGCCGACGTCTCGAAGGCGCTCGGCGAGACCGCCGCCATGGTGGGCGTTGCCCTCATCTTCACCGTGCTCGTGGGCCTGCCGCTGGGCATCCTGCTCGTCATCCTCGACAAGGGCGGCGTGCTCGATGCGCCGTTCGGCTCGCGCTCGCTCGGCCGCACGCTGCACACCGTGATCGGCTTCGTCGTGAACGTGGGTCGCTCGCTGCCGTTCATCATCCTGATGGTGGCGATCCTGCCGTTCACGAAGCTGCTCGTGGGCAAGTCGTTCGGCCTGTGGGCCGCCGTCGTGCCGCTCACCGTGGCGGCCATCCCGTTCTTCGCGCGCCTGGTCGAGATCGCCGTGCGGGAGGTGGATCACGGGCTGGTGGAGGCCGCCGTGTCGCTCGGCAAGACGAAGTCGGCCATCGTGTGGAAGGTGCTCGTGCCCGAGTCGCTCCCGGCGATCGTGCTCGGCCTGTTCACGTCGGTCATCTCGCTGCTGAACTACTCGGCCATGGCCGGTGTGATCGGCGGCGGGGGCCTGGGCGACCTTGCTCTGCGCGAGGGCTATCAGCGCTACAACGAGTGGTACATGCTCGTGGTCGTCGTGCTGCTGGTCGTCATCGTGCAGGTGTTGCAGTCGCTCGGCAGCGGGCTGGCACGTCGGTTCCGGCACGACACCCGCGCCGCCATCACGGCGCGCAGTGCGCCGGTGACCGTCGCCGGCTGAGGAGCGTCAGCCCTCGATCGGCTCCAGCACGAACACGGCGATCTTCCGGTCCGTCTTCTTCTGGTACTCGGCGTAGTCCGGCCACACCGCGACAGCGCGCTGCCACCACTCGTCGTACTCGGCGCCGTCGAGCTCACGCGCGGTGTAGTCGCGCTTGTCGGCGCCGTCCTGCAGCTCGACGTGCGCGTTCCCCCGGATGTTGTGGTACCACTGCGGCGGCTCCGGCGCGCCGCCCTTCGACGCCACGACCGCGTAGCGCCCCTCGTGCTCGACGCGCATGAGCGCGGTCTTGCGCAGCCCACCGGTCTTGGCGCCGACCGTCGTCAGCACG
>NZ_JAPSJA010000169.1:1994-5304 GCF_031178525.1 Microbacterium sp. | reverse complement strand
CGGAGAAGTTCAACGTCGACCGTCTGATCGGTCTCGCCGGCGTGGTCACCGAGACCGTCTCGGCACTGGGCGGCCGCGTCAAGCTGACCAACGGCGACTCGTGGACCGCCCGCGTGCAGGACGGCGGCGACCTGCCCCCGCACACCCCCATCGTCGTGCGCGCCATCCAAGGCGCCACCGCCATCGTCGCGCCCGCGACCACATCGTCTCAGGAGGGCTGACCCATGGACGCCATCGGACCGATCCTGCTGTGGATCCTCGCCATCGCGGTCGTGGTCTTCGTGATCACGGTGCTCGTGCAGGCGATCCGCATCGTGCCGCAGAGCGAGGCGTTCATCATCGAGCGCCTCGGTCGCTACCACCGCACCCTCTACGGTGGGCCGCACCTGCTCGTGCCCATCTTCGACCGCACGCGGTCGCGTGTGGATCTGCGCGAGCAGGTCGTATCGTTCCCCCCGCAGCAGGTCATCACCGAGGACAACCTCTCGGTGGCTGTCGACGTCGTCGTCTACTTCCGCGTGACGGATCCTCGCGCCGCGACGTATGAGATCGCCAACTACCTGGGCGCTGTCGAGCAGCTCTCGATCACCACGTTGCGCAACGTGGTGGGCGGGCTGAACCTCGAAGAGGCCCTCGTCAGCCGCGACCTCATCAACGCCAAGCTCAGCGCCACGCTGGACGAGGCGACGGGCCAGTGGGGAATCAAGGTGGGCCGCGTCGAGATCAAGGCGATCGATCCGCCGCCCACGCTGCGTGATGCGATGGAGAAGCAGATGCGCGCCGAGCGCGACCGGCGCGCGGCGATCCTGACCGCCGAGGGACAGAAGCAGTCGCAGATCCTCGTGGCCGAGGGTGCGCGGCAGGCGGAGATCCTCAAGGCCGAGGGCGACAAGCAGGCGCAGGTGCTGCGCGCTCAGGGCGAGTCGGAGGCGATCCAGAACGTCTTCAACGCGATCCATGCCGGCGCGCCGGATGACCGGCTGCTTGCGTACCAGTACCTGCAGACGCTCCCGAAGCTCGCCGAGAGCCAGTCGAGCAAGCTCTGGATCATCCCCAGCGAGCTGACCGAGGCGCTCAAGGGCATCGCCGGTGGCTTCGGCCGGGGCGCTGCTCCCACTGACCGCGCGTGACGCATCCGTACCTGCGGGGGGCGGCGCACCCGCGTGTGCTCGCTCACCGCGGTCTCGCGCTGCCGGATCAGCACATCGAGGAGAACTCCTTCGCGGCGATCGCGGCGGCCCACGCCGCCGGGGCCGCGTACGTCGAATCCGACTGCCACCTGACGGCCGACGGGCACGTCGTGCTGTTCCACGACGACACGCTCGAGCGGGTCACGGGTGATCCCCGCGCGATCGCCGACGTGACGCTGCGCGAGCTCGAGCAGCAGATGGAGGGCCGGGGCGGGGTCGCGACCCTGACTCAGGCGCTCGAGTCCTTTCCGGAGACGCGCTTCAACCTCGATGTGAAGGCGGATTCGGCCGCGGTGGGCGTCGGATGGCTCGTGGCCGAGCACGCCCACCGCGTGCTCGTGACGAGCTTCTCGGATGAACGGCGGCTGACCGCGCTGCGCGCGGCGAGCCCGTCCCGGCCCGCAACGTCGCCGGGCTCGCGCACCATGGTGCGGCTCGTCGCCGCGGTGGGCGCGGGTCTCCGGCCCGTCGCCATGCGGCTGCTGACCGGGTTGGACGCCCTGCAGATCCCCGAGCGCCGGGGCCCCGTCCGCGTTCTCACGCCCCGGCTGATCCGGTGGGCGCATGAGGCGGGCGTCGAGGTTCACGTGTGGACGATCAACGATCCGCAGCGCATGCGCGAACTGGTGGCGCTGGGCGTCGACGGCATCGTGACGGACCGCGCCGACGTCGCGCTCCAGACGCTCACGCGCTGAACCCCGCCCATCGTTCATCACGCTGGGATTCGGCTGGGAAAGGCGGTTCCCCGCCCGTTGTTCGGATGATGTGCACAGGCGGGAGCGTTATACCTGACACCTGACGAGAGGACCACACAATGGCAGATCGCAGCCTTCGCGGAATCCGACTCGGCGCCCAGAGCCTCCAGAGCGAGGAGGGCGTCGTCTTCATGGAGCGCACCCAGTACACGTACCACTGTGCGTCGTGCGACCGTGACACCACGCTCACCTTCGCTGCCGATGCCGAGGCTCCCGAGACCTGGGAGTGCCGTGGCTGCGGTGGCGAGGCGCTTCTCAAGGTCGACGGCGGCACCGTCGAGGTCGACCACAGCGGCGACAAGGCTCCGCGCACGCACTGGGACATGCTGCTCGAGCGCCGGACCCTTCCGGAGCTCGAGGAGATCCTCGCGGAGCGTCTCGAGTTCGTCCGCGCCCGTCGCGGCGCCGGCGAGGACACCCGCGCGAAGTCGGCCTGATCCGACCTTCCCACGACGACGCCGGCCCTTCGGGGTCGGCGTCTTTCGTTTCAGTGCGACGGCGCTGTGGGCACCCGCTGCGTTCATGAGCACGGCTCGTGCTCCAATAGGCTGAGCGCATGGCGAACAGCGTGGAACGGGCCGTCGGAATCGACATCGGCGGCACCGGCATGAAGGCCGGGATCGTGGATCTCGTCAAGGGCGAGATGGCAAGCGATCGCGTCCGGATCCCGACCCCCGAAGGTGCGAAGCCGAAGGACGTCCTGGCGACGGTCAAAGAGCTGATCGAGAAGCTCGGACCGGACGCCGCCGACCTCTCGGTGGGTATCTGCTTCCCGACCATCGTGAAGAACGGCCGGACGCTGTCCGCCGCGAACGTGTCGAAGAAGTGGATCGACTTCGAGGCCGACGCGTTCTTCGAGGAGGGCTTGGGCAAGCCGATCCACTTCGTCAACGACGCGGACGCCGCGGGGCTCGCCGAGCTGCGCTTCGGCGGCGCGAAGGACCAGCCCGGTCTGACCATCCTGACCACCCTCGGCACGGGCATCGGCGGTGCTCTCCTGTTCGACGGCAAGCTCGTGCCGAACGCCGAGCTCGGGCACCTGCAGTGGAACGGCGACTCGATCGAGAAGTATGCCGCGACCTCCGCCCGTGAGCGCGAGAATCTGTCGTGGGAGGAGTGGGCCGCGCGCCTGCAGGAGTTCTACGACCACCTGGAGTTCCTCTTCTCCCCCGACCTGATCCTCGTCGGCGGCGGCGTCTCGAAGAACCCCGAGAAGTTCCTTCCGCTCATCAAGACGCGTGCGGATCTCCGGGTCGCCACCCACGCGAACAACGCCGGCATCATCGGCGCCGCCTCGCTCGCTCTCTGACCCCGAACAACGCAGAAGCGCCCGGATCCCAGGATCCGGGGGCCTCGTCGTTTTTA
>NZ_JAPSJA010000169.1:0-1984 GCF_031178525.1 Microbacterium sp. | reverse complement strand
GGGGGCCCGCCCCCCTCCCCACCTCCCCCCCCCACCCCTCCGCCCCGCCGCCCCCCCGGGCGCGGGGCGATTGTGCGTTGTTCGCGACCAGGCCGCCCCGTGGGGCGTCGCCGGCCTCTACTCGTCCGCGTTGCGACGCGAACGGCTGCCGGACTTCGCCAGGCCTCGGCTGATCATGTAACCCACCGCCAGGATGGTGACGTACAGCCAGGCCTTGTCGGCGCCGAATCCCTGGCCGTCCTCTCCGTTGTCCACGACCGCCGCGGCGATCAGCACCGCGAGGGAGACGACGACGAAGGCGATGAACTCCGTCGTCAGGAACGTCGACTTCATCTCCTGCAGCCGTCGCGGAGCACCGTGTGCTTGCGGGTACGCGTTCGGCGCGGGCGCGTACGAGCCCTGCCCGGGTTGGCCCTGGTAGCCCGGGCCGGGCGGGTTGGACGGCGCGGCGGGGTACGGGTTGTTGCTCGGGTTGCCCGGGTACGAGTTGGGGTCCGGGTTGGCCGGGGGCACGTTCGACATGGCAGTCCTGCTTTCCGGTCGGTATCGCCTTCGATCTCTACTGAACTTCCAGGTTTCGACCGTACGCGTCGAAGCGGACGCGCCTCGAAGGCTTGACACCACCCTCATGCCGTGCGGTATGTGCGGCGATGTCGTCGGTCGCCGCGTGCGGAGACGCGCGCGATCCCCGCGCACGCGCCTGCGTACCGAGGCGGTTCTGCTGGTCGGAGGGCGAATGGGCCGGCCTGTACGCCGGGTTCTGTTCGGGGGCTCGCGCCCCGTCGACGACCATCTCTCTCGGCGGCACGTTGCCGTGACGCTCTAGCGACCTACCCGGGGACTCGGCGGGCCGCGTCATCATCCCCTGTCTGGTCTTGCTCCGGGCGAGGTTTACCGAGCGGATCGCGTCGCCGCGACCCCTGGTGGTCTCTTACACCACCGTTTCACCCTTACCGGGCGCTCCCTCTCGGGTGCCCGGCGGTCTGCTTTCTGTGGCACTGTCTCGCGGATCGCTCCGGGTGGGTGTTACCCACCGCCCTGCCCTGCGGAGCCCGGACGTTCCTCGGCGCGCGACGGCGAGCCGTCCGCGACGCGGTCGTCCGGCCGACCCATTCGCAGCTTCCAGTCTACGGGGCCGAGCCGGCCCCTCACTTGGCGGCGCTGTCGGAGAGCCGCAGGTCCAGCGGGAAGTCGATCGGGAACGAGCCGAACAGCAGCCGTCCGGCGGCCTCCGCCGAGTCGCGCAGAGCCTGCGCGGCGGCCTCGGCCTGCTCGGCGGGCGCGTGCACGATGACCTCGTCATGGAGGAAGAAGGCGAGGTGCGCGCGACGGGCGAAAGCGGCACCGGATCGCGGCGCGCCGGCCGCCGGATCGACGGCGGGCAGCCGGGCGAGCCGAAGACGCAGGTCGGCGAGCCACGCGAGCGCCCACTCGGCGGCCGTCCCCTGCACGACGAAGTTGCGCGTGAAGCGACCGCGGTCACGGGCGATCCGCCGCGCCAGCGACTCGTCCGCTGCCGACGCGCCCGCGCGGGCCTGCGCGGTCCGCCAGACCTCATCCGGCCCCGGCGATGTGCGCCCGAGCCACGTCGCGACCGTGTCACCTGCCTCGCCCGTGCGTGCAGCCGCATCGACGAGCGCCATCGCACGCGGATACACCTTGCGCAGCCGCGGCACCAGCCGGCCCGACTCGCCGCTCGTGGCGCCGTACATCGCGCCCAGCATGGCCCCCTTCGCCTGAGCGCGCGTCGCCACGGCGCCGTCCGCGACGATGCCCGCGTACAGGTCGCGTCCGCGCGCGGCGTCGGCCATCCGGTCGTCCCGCGCCATCGCCGCGAGCACGCGCGGCTCGAGCTGAGCGACGTCGGCCCCGACGATGCGCCATCCCGGATCGGCGCGCAGCGCCTCACGCAGCTGCCGCGGCAGCTGCAGGGCACCGCCGCCGGAGGACGCCCAACGTCCGGTGACGACGCCGCCCGGGACGT
>NZ_JAPSJA010000168.1 GCF_031178525.1 Microbacterium sp. | reverse complement strand
GCGACTGCATGTGGTTCAGGCGCGGGTCGCACAGCGACTCGTAGCGCGTGGCGAGCGTGGCCTCGTCGATCTGCTCGGAGCCGCCCAGGCACTCGGTCACGTCGTCGCCCGTGAGCTCGACGTGGATACCGCCCGGGTAGGTGCCGACCGCCCGGTGGGCCTCGAAGAAGCCGCGCACCTCGTCGACGACGTCGTCGAAGCGGCGGGTCTTGTAGCCGGTCGGCGTCGTGATGCCGTTGCCGTGCATCGGGTCCGTGACCCACAGCGGCATCGCGCCCGAGTCCTTCACGGCCTCGAGCAGCGGCGGCAGCGCGTCGCGGATCTTGCCGGCGCCCATGCGGGTGATGAACGTCAGGCGCCCCGGCTCGCGCTCGGGGTCGAGCTTGTCGATCAGCGCGAGCGCCGTGTCGGGGCTCGTGGTCGGGCCGAGCTTGACCCCGATCGGGTTGCGGATGCGCGAGAAGTAGTCGACGTGGGCCCCGTCCAGATCGCGCGTGCGCTCGCCGACCCAGAGGAAGTGCGCCGACGTGTTGTACGGCGTGCCGGTGCGGGAGTCGATGCGCGTGAGCGGGCGCTCGTAGTCCATCAGCAGGCCCTCGTGGCCCGTGTAGAACTCGACGCGCTTGAGCTCGTCGAAGTCGGCGCCCGCCGCCTCCATGAACTTGATCGCGCGGTCGATCTCGGCCGCGAGACGCTCGTAGCGCTGGTTCGCGGGGTTCTCGGCGAAGCCCTTGTTCCAGGAGTGCACCTCACGCAGGTCGGCGAAGCCGCCCTGCGTGAACGCCCGGATCAGGTTCAGGGTCGAGGCTGCTGTGTGGTACGCCTTCAGCAGGCGCTGCGGGTCGGGTGTCCGGGACACCGCGGTGAAGTCGTACCCGTTGGCGATGTCGCCGCGGTACGCCGGCAGCGTGACGTCGCCCCGCGTCTCCATGTCGCTCGAGCGCGGCTTGGCGAACTGACCCGCCATGCGCCCCATCTTGATGACGGGCATCGACGCGCCGTACGTCAGGACGACCGCCATCTGCAGCAGCGTCTTGACGCGGTTGCGGATCTTGTCGGCCGTGGCGCCCGCGAAGGTCTCGGCGCAGTCGCCGCCCTGCAGCAGGAACGCGCGACCGGACGCGGCCTGCGCAAGTCGGTCCTTGAGGCTGTCGACCTCGCCCGCGAACACGAGCGGCGGCTGCTGGGCGAGCTCGGCCGAGACGCGCTCGACCTCGGCATAGTCGGGCCACTCCGGCTGCTGCTTGATCGGGAGTGAGCGCCAGGCGTCGAGGGCGCTCGGATCGAGACGAGCCGTGCTGTGCATGACTTCGATGCTAGTGCCGCGCGGGAGGTGCCCCGGACCGTGTGTCAGTCGCGCGCGGGCGCGGCCGACGCGTCGACGACGGGCGCGGCGACCGCGTCGTCGACCGACGCACGCTGCATCTTCACCGACGACGCGTACACGTCGCGGTACCGCTGCCCTCCGAGCTGCTGCAGCGCGACCATGATCTCGTCGGTGACGGAGCGCAGCACGTAGCGGTCGTTCTCCATCCCCTCGTAGCGCGTGAAGTCGAGCGGCTCGCCGATCACGATGCCGACGCGCATGACCCGCGGAATGGTCCGTCCGATGGGCATCATCGTGTCCGTGTCGACCATGACGACGGGAAGCACAGGCACTCTCGCCTCCATGGCCATGCGGGCGATGCCCGTCCGGCCGCGGTACAGGATGCCGTCGGGGCTGCGGGTGCCCTCGGGATAGATGCCGAGCAGCTCCTCGCGCCCGAGCACCTGCAGGGCCGTGTTCAGCGCGGCCTCGGAGGCCGATCCGCCCGAGCGGTCGATCGGGATCTGGCCGGTGCCCTTCATGAACCACTTCGTGGCCCACCCCTTCAGACCCCTGCCCGTGAAGTACTCGTTCTTGGCGAGGAAGGTCATGGGCCGCTCGATCATCAGCGGCAGGAAGATCGAGTCGGCGACCGACAGGTGATTGCTGGCAAGGATCGCCCCGCCCACGGGAGGGATGTTCTCGGCGCCGATGATCCACGGACGGAAGATCGCCTTCACGATCGGCCCGACCACGATGTACTTCATCAGCCAATAGAACACGGGGAGAGTCTAGAGGGACACTAGAATCGACCGAACCCGCCATTGCCCTGTCCGGTACCGAAGGAGTTGCCGTGATCGAATTCTCGACACCCGCGATCGTCCCCGCCGATCCCGAGGCGAACGTCGCCGACCTGCTCGTCGAGCGCGTGCGCGCGACGCCCGACCGACCCATCTTCGCGGTGCCAGACGGCGATGGCTGGCGCGACATCACGGCCGCGGAGTTCGAGCGCCAGGTCATCGCCCTCGCCAAGGGCTTCGTCGCGGCCGGCATCCAGCCCGGCGAGAAGATCGGCTTCCTCGCCAAGACCACCTACGACTGGACGCTCGTCGACTTCGCGCTGTTCTACGCCGGTGCGATCATGGTCCCGGTCTACGAGACCAGCTCCCCGTCGCAGATCCAGTGGATCCTGTCCGACTCCGGCGCCGTCAGTCTCATCGTCGAGACGGCCGCGCATCACGAGTCGTACCAGTCGGTCGCCGAGGAGCTGCCCCTCGTCCGCGCCGTGTGGCGCATGGATGAGGGTCTGATCGCCAAGCTGAGCGCCGACGGCGCGGCGATCGAGGACGCCGAGATCGAGCGCCGCCGCGGTCTGGCGAACGGCTCCGACATCGCGACGATCATCTACACCTCGGGCTCCACCGGACGCCCGAGGGGCTGCGTGCTGACGCACAGCAACTTCGTCGAGCTCTCGCGCAACGCCGACGAGGCGCTCAGCGAGGTCCTGCACAGCCCCGGCGCCTCGACCGTCCTGTTCATCACGACGGCGCATGTGTTCGCGCGCTTCATGTCCATCCTGTACATCCACGCCGGGGTGAAGACGGGCCACGAGCCGAACACCAAGAACCTCGTCAAGACGCTCGGATCGTTCCAGCCCACGCTCCTGCTCGCCGTCCCGCGCGTGTTCGAGAAGGTCTACAACTCCGCCGAGCAGAAGACCGAGTCTGAGGGCAAGGGCAAGATCTTCCGCGCGGCGGCGAAGACGGCGATCGAGCACTCGCGCCGCCTGCAGGAGGGCGAGAAGATCGGCCTCGGCCTGAAGCTGAGGTTCGCGCTGTTCGACAAGCTCGTGTACGGGAAGCTGCGCGCTCTCATGGGGGGCCGTGTCACGCACGCGGTGTCCGGCTCCGCTCCCCTGGGCGCGCGCCTGGGTCACTTCTTCCACAGCCTCGGCATCACCATCCTGGAGGGCTACGGCCTGACGGAGACAACCGCCCCCGCGACGGTCAACCGACCGCGCCTGAGCAAGGTCGGCACGGTCGGCTCGACCCTGCCCGGTGTCGGCATCCGCATCGACGACGACGGCGAGATCCAGGTCAAGGGCATCAACGTGTTCCGCGAGTACTGGCAGAACCCGGAGGCGACCGCCGCGGCCTTCGACGGCGAGTGGTTCCGCACGGGAGACCTGGGCACGTTCGACGCCGACGGGTACCTGTCGATCACGGGGCGCAAGAAGGAGATCATCGTCACGGCCGGCGGCAAGAACGTCGCCCCCGCCGCGCTCGAGGACCCGATCCGCGCGAACCCGATCGTCGGACAGGTCGTCGTGGTCGGCGACCAGAAGCCGTTCATCTCCGCGCTCGTGACGCTCGACCCCGAGATGCTGCCCGCGTGGCTCGCCACGCACGGCGAGAGCCCGGATCTCACGCTCGAGCAGGCGGCGAAGAACGGGACCGTGCGCGCCGAGGTGCAGCGCGCGATCGACGAGGCGAACACGCGCGTGTCGCGGGCCGAGTCGATCCGCAAGTTCGTGATCCTCGGCACGGAATGGACCGAGGCCACCGGTCACCTGACGCCGAAGCTCTCGATCAAGCGCTCCGAGATCATGAAGGACTTCGCACACGAGATCGAGGATCTGTACGCGGCGAAGGACGCCACGACCAACCTGTCGGTCGCCGGCTGATCCCGCACACGCAGAAGGCCCCGGAGAGATCCGGGGCCTTCTTGCCGGCGCTGTGCGGTGGTCAGAACCAGTCGGACTCGCGGACGGCCTTCATGGCCTTGGCGCGCTCCTCCTTGGTGAGCCGCTGCAGATAGACGACGCCGTCGAGGTGGTCGGTCTCGTGCTGCAGCATCTGGGCCATCAGGCCCTCGCCCTCGAGCACGACCGGCTGCCCATCGAGGTCGATACCCTCCACACGCGCGTACGGGTGCCGAGGCGTGTCGTGCCACAGGCCGGGCACCGAGAGACATCCCTCGCCCGTGAGCTGCGGCTCGCCGCGCACCTCGACGATGCGCGGGTTGAGGATGTAGCCGATCTCGTCGTCCACGTTGTAGCTGAACGCACGCACCCCCACGCCGATCTGCGGGGCGGCGACGCCCGCGCGTCCGGGCAGCGCGACCGAGTCGAGCAGATCCTGCACGAGCGCCCGCACGCCCTCGTCGATCACGTGGATCTCGGCGCTGGGCGTGCGGAGCACCGGGTCGCCGTACAGGCGGATCTCGCGCGCCGTCATGCCGAACGGCCCTCGCGCAGGCCGTCGACCACGCGCGCGGCGAGGTCACGGGCCGCCTCGCGCGTCTCGGGCCGCAGGTCGCGATACACGATCGCGGATCCGGTCGCGAGCGCGCGGTCGTACGGCAGGTGCACGACCGAGCGGACACGGCTGCCGAAGTGCACCTCGAGCTCGCTGAGGCGCACCATGGGCGCGCCCTCGGACTGCTGGTTCAGCACCACGATCGCGTCGCGCGCGAGCTGCTCGTACCCGTTCGACTCAAGCCACGTGATGGTCTCGGAAGCGAGGCGCACCTCGTCGAGGTTCAGTCCGGTCACGATGATCAGCTGATCCGCGTGCGCCAGCGTCGCGCTCATGACGGAGTGGATGATGCCGGTGCCGGTGTCGGTCAGCACGAGCGAATAGAAGTGCTCGGCGACGTCCGCCACGCGCCGGTAGTCGTCCTCGCCGAACGCCTCCGCGATCCGGGGGTCCGGGTCCGAGGCGAGCACGTCGAGTCGCGTCTCGTCGCGCGCGACGAAGCGCGAGATGTCGTTGAAGCCGCGGATCTCTCCGGCCCTGTGCACGAGGTCGCGCACGGTCTTGTCGGTGCGCTTGCCGATCCGGTCCGCGAGCGTGCCGCGGTCGGGGTTCGCATCGATCGCGATCACTCGGTCCTCGCGGCCGTCCGCGAGGGCCATGCCGAGCAGCGTCGTGATCGTGGTCTTGCCGACGCCGCCCTTGCGGCTCAGGACCGGGACGAAGCGCGTCTCGCCGGACAGCGGCGCCGCCACGCGAG
>NZ_JAPSJA010000167.1 GCF_031178525.1 Microbacterium sp. | reverse complement strand
CCGCGACGCGCGAGATCTCCTCGAGCTGCTGCACGGCCGAGATGCCCCCGCCCACGATGCCGACGCGCTGACCCGTGAAGTCCTCGAGCCGGACGTAGTCGCGCGTGTGCAGCTGACGGCCGCGGAACGTCTCCTTGCCGGGGTAGGCCGGCAGCACGGGGTTGTTCCACGTGCCGGTCGCATTGATGATGGCGCGGGCGAGCCAGACCCCGTGATCGGTGCGCACGACGAGCTCGCCGTCCTCGTCGTCGTCCGCGTAGTCCACCGACTCCACGCGGACGGGGCGCAGGATCGGCGGGGCGTAGCGATCCTCGAACGCCGCGAAGTAGCGGGGGACGGCGATGCGACTGGGCTCCGCGGGATCCAGGGCGGGCTGGACGAGGCCCGGCAGGTCGAAGATCCTGTTCAGCTTGTCGACGTGCAGCGACTCCCACCGGTGCTGCCACCCGCCGCCGGGCGCGGGGTTGGCGTCCAGCAGCACGTACGTGCGCTCCGCGTCGGGCGTCTCCAGCGCGCTGGCGAAACCGTGCCGACGCAGGTGGAACGCGGCGGAGAGACCGGCCTGGCCCGCGCCGATCACGACGACGGTGGCGTCACGGGCGCTCATGCGGGATGCAACCGCGCCTCCGTGCGGGGCATTCCGGGTCGGCGCTACTTCCGGCGAACGCGGTCCTGCGCGCCGGAAGGCGGCGCCACGGCCACGTCCACCGTCGGATGCCCGGCGCGCGACTCCCACGAGCCCTCGAGCCCCTTCGCCGCGTGACGTGCGGCGCGCACGGCGCGCTCGTCCGCCCAGCTGTTCAGGCGATGCCCGGCATGGCCCTTCACGTGCTCGAGCACGACATCCGGCAGCCCCGCGGCACGACGCGCGTCCCGCGCCGCGATCAGCGCCTCCAGGATGTCGACGTTCTTGACCGGCTGCTTCGCCGATGTGCGCCAGCCGCGGCGCTTATGGCCGTCCATCCACGACCGGTACGTGTTGATCGCGTACATCGAGTCGGCCTGTACCACGAGGTCGCGCACGTGCGCGTTGTCGCGGATGCCGCGCAGCAGCGCCGTCAGCTCGCCGATGTTGTTCGTGCCCTGCGGGATCGCGCCGGCCGCCCACTGGCCGTCCTCACCCACCCACGCCCATCCGGTCGGGCCGGGGTTTCCCTGGCAGGCGCCGTCGGTGGCGATCACGTAGCGGTCGCGAGCGGGTTCGTCGATGTGGTCGGGCACCGATCCACCGTAACCGCGTGGCGGTCAGCTCCCGGGCGCGTCGGCCAGCCGCGCCTCGAGCGCGACCGCATCGTGCGGGGCGCGCCCGCGGCCGTCGTTGTCGAAGTACACGTAGACGTCGCGCGGACGCCCGTCGGGGCATCCGGATCCGTCGGCCCACGCCCGGATCCGCGTGGCCCATTCGTCGAGCTCCTCGTCCGTGTAGCCGCTCTGATAGAGCTCCTGCGAGCCGTGCAGCCGCACGTACACGTGATCGCTCGCGGTGACCTCGTCGAACATCGGGAACGTGCCCGCCGTGTCGGCGACCGTGAGCGAGACATCCCGCTCCCGCAGCATCTCGGCGAAGGCCGGATCCGCGAACGTCGCCGACCGCGGCTCGATCGAGTGGCGCAGCGGCCTGTCCTCGTCGATCGCAAGGGCGGTGCGTCCCTCCATCCGCCGGTCGTGACCGCGCGCGATGTCGAGCGCCTCCGCGGTCGTGCGCGGCAGCGACTTCAGGAACGCATCGAGCACCTCCGGCTCGAACGGCTGCCGCGCGGGCAGCTGCCACAGGATGGGGCCGAGCTTGTCGTGCAGCGTGAGCGGCCCGGACGCGAAGAAGTTCGACAGCGCCGTTCCCGCGCTGCGCAGCCGCAGCATGTGCGTGACGTAACGCGGTCCCTTGACCGCGAACACGAAGCCGCTCGGCACGCTGTCGCGCCACCGGACGTAGCTGGACGGGCGCTGCAGCGAGTAGAAGGATCCGTTGATCTCGGCGCTCGACATCCGCTCGCCGACGTACTCGAGTTCACGGCGCTGCACGAGGCCGCGGGGGTAGAAGTCTCCACGCCATGCGGGGTACCGCCATCCGGAGACCCCTACCCACACGCGCCCTCGTGGTGGCGTCATCCGCCGTCCGCCCACCTCAGCGCGGCGACGGGCTCGGCGGCGGGGCGGTCGTCGCGCGCCTCGCCCTCGGCGAGGTCCTCCTCGACGACCAGCACGCGGGCGCCGCTCAGCAGCGCGGCGCGTGCGAGCGCCTCGGCTGCGGGCAGGTACCCGAGCGAACCGGCGGGAAGCTCCTCGCGCTCGCTGCGCGCGACCCATGGCTCGGCGTCGAGGGCCGCGAGGGCCTCGCCGTCCTCGCCCTCGTCCGCCAGGCGCGCGTCGAGCACGAGGGTGTCCACGCGCGCCTGCTGCAGCGCGTCGATGACCTCGCCGATGCCGCGGGCTCCCGCCGCGCCGTCGTTCTCCGCCGCGCGTCGCCGCGCGTCAGCGATGTCGGCGCCGATCGCGCCGCCCACGGCGTCGTCGATCGCCCGCTCGAGCGCCTCGTCGGCGGATCCCTCCGCCTTCGTGTGGGCGTCCACCTCGAGCGCGAGTTCGCGGGACGGAGGAGCGAGCCGCTCGAGCAGCAGCTGCCGAGCCCGCACGTCGCCCGCGACCACGACGAAGCGCGGACGCCGCTCGCGCACCAGACGGTCCACCGCATCGGCTACCTCCGCCTGGTTGTGCTGCCAGATGTCCTCGGAGTGGTTCTGGTAGCGACGGTGCGACCATCCGCCCGCCTGCACCTTGTTGAGGCTGTCCGTGCGGCCCTCGATCTCCTGCGTCGCCCCGTCGTCGCCGCGGTGCGCCTCGCGCACGCTGAGGCGCGCGCCCTCGCGCGCGGTCTCGACCACGAGGTAGCGCACGGCGCTGGCCCGGTGGCGCAGCAGCGGCAGGATGCGCGGGGCGGCGCCGTGCGCGAGCACCTCGGCGCCGAGACGCTGACCGGTGAAGGCCTCGTCGATCACGACGTCGCCATCGCGCACGAGCAGGTAACGCGTGGACGGGCTCGGGAGCCCGTCGCCCGCGGTGAGCGCCTCGCCCACCGCCTGCACGTCCGCCTCGGGAGCGCCGGCGTCGCCGAGCGGATCCGTCACGGCGCGGATCTTCGCGACCTCCTCCTGCTGCGGGCGCTCGCCGCGTCCGTCGGTCAGCACAGTCGTCCAGGGGCCGGGCTGCCGCAGCAGCTCGGTCAGATCGTGGTTCGCGTCAGCCATCCTGGGCTCCTTCCTCCGCGTCGGCCGGATCCGCGTCGCCGTCGGCGATCTCGGGGCCGTCGCGTCGGAACGCGCGCTCGACCTCCGGGTCGTCGGTGTCGTCGGGCAGCGGCTCGGTCTCCCGGAACGGCTCGGCGTGCGCCGACCCTGGCGCGCCCTGCACGATCCCGCGGCTCTCCTGCTCGAGCTGCTCGTCCAACTCCGGTCCGTGCGTGGCATTGCCTCGCTGGGCGTCGCTCATGGCTGTCTCCCTTCGTCGTCTCCCGACCGTAGGTCGCGTGGCCGGGCCCGCCCTACGGGGTTGACGGCCGTCAGCGCGACGGTTAGTCGTGCGGCGGCCGCGCAGACTCGCGCTCGGCGGCCGCGAGCGCCACTGGGATGATGGACGGATGACCTCCGCGAATCTGACCCGCGACGAGACGGCCGCCCGCGCCGCCGCGATCTCCCTCCGCGACGCCCGCGTCGAGCTCGACGTGTCGGGCGCACCCGATCCGCGGCGCGCGGGCTTCCCGACGACCGTCACGCTGGGTTTCGATTCGCGGGCCGACGCCACCTGGATCGACTTCCTGGGCGAGACGGTGAAGCGCGTCGTGGTGAACGGAGCCGAGCAGGACGTCGACTGGGACGGTGCGCGCATCCGAATCCGCGGTCTCGTGCGCGGAGCGAACGAGGTGCGCATCGAGGCGGTCGGCGCGTACAGCCGCTCGGGCGAGGGCATGCACCGCTTCCGCGATCCGGTCGATGGCGAGACCTACTTGTACACGCAGTACGAGCCGGCGGATGCCCGCCGCGTGATGCCGTGCTTCGAGCAGCCCGACCTCAAGGCGCGCTACACGTTCGTGATCACCGCGCCCGCCGGCTGGCACGTGCTGTCGAACCAGGCACCCGCCCGCTCGTCGGATGGCGGCGCCACGCAGACCGTGGAGTTCGCGCCGACCCTGCCGATCTCCAGCTACATCACGGCGGTCGCGGCGGGGCCCTATCACCGCGTCACGGGGGAGTGGTCGAAGCCGTCCGCCGAGGGCGCCGCGCAGCGCATCCCGCTGGGCGCTTACTGCCGCGCGTCGCTCGCCGAGCACTTCGATGCCGACGAGATCCTCGAGATCACGCGGCAGGGACTCGACTTCTTCGATGAGGCCTTCGGCTTCCCGTACCCGTGGTCGACCTACGACCAGGTGTTCGTTCCCGAGTACAACCTCGGCGCGATGGAGAACCCCGGGCTCGTGACGTTCACCGAGGCGTATGTGTTCCGCGGCGCCTCGACGGACGCGCAGCACGAGGGACGGGCGAACACGATCCTGCACGAGATGGCGCACATGTGGTTCGGCGATCTCGTCACGATGCGGTGGTGGGACGACCTGTGGCTCAAGGAGTCGTTCGCCGACTACATGGGCTCGCACGCCTCGGTGGCCGCCACGCGGTTCGCCGACGCGTGGGTGTCGTTCGCGGCCCGTCGCAAGACGTGGGCCTATCTGCAGGATCAGCTGCCCACCACGCACCCGATCGTCGCGGACATCCCCGATCTCGAGGCCGCCAAGCTGAACTTCGACGGCATCACCTACGCCAAGGGCGCTTCGGTGCTCAAGCAGCTCGTCGCGTACGTGGGCGAGGAGGCGTTCTTCGAGGGCGCGCGCCGCTACTTCCGGGCCCACGCGTACGGCAACACCACGCTCGGCGACCTGCTCACGGAGCTCGAGGGGGCATCGGGTCGCGACCTGCGCGCGTGGTCGGCGTCGTGGCTCGAGACGACGGGCATGTCGACGATCGCGTACGACCGGGCGGCGGGCGAGCTGACGCAGACGGAGGCGCGCCCGCACCGGCTCGCCATCGGCTGCTACACCCTGGCGGAGGGAAGCCTGTCGCGCACCGACCTCATCGAGACCGACCTGCTCGACGAGCGTGCCGTTCTCTCGCTGCCGGACGCCGATCTGATCCTGATCAACGACCTGGACCTGACCTATGCGAAAGCACGGCTCGACGAGCGCTCGCTCGAGGCCGTGGAGGAGGGCCTGTCGACGATCGAGGATCCGCTCGCGCGCGGGTTGATCTGGGCGTCGCTGTGGGACGCGACGCGGGACGGCGAGCTGCCCG
>NZ_JAPSJA010000166.1 GCF_031178525.1 Microbacterium sp. | reverse complement strand
GACACGTGGGCCGACGAGTTCGGCGCGCCGCTGGCGATCATCCACAAGCGCCGCGACCCGAAGGTCGCCAACCAGGTCACCGTGCACGACATCGTGGGTGAGGTGCACGGCCGCACGTGTCTGCTGGTGGACGACATGATCGACACGGGCGGCACGATCGTGAAGGCCGCGAAGGCGCTCAAGGCCAACGGCGCCCGCAAGGTGATCGTCGCCGCCACGCACGCGATCTTCAGCGACCCCGCCGTCGAGCGGCTGCAGGATGCGTCGATCGACGAGGTCGTCGTGACCGACACCGTGCCGCTCGAGCAGGCGCGCCGGTTCGACACGCTCACGGTCCTCTCGGCCGCGCCGCTGCTCGCGCGCGCGATCAAGGAGGTCTTCGACGATGGATCCGTCACCAGCATGTTCGACGGGGCGGCGTAACCCATAGGAACCCCATAGGCACCACTCACCGCCTCCCGCACCGTCGCGGTTAGGTTTGTTTGCCTCACAGCCGCGATGCGCGGCACCGATGAAGGGGACCGACATGAACCGATCCGTACGCAGCGGCGCCGCCCTCACGGGAGTCGCGGCGATCGTCGCGCTCGCAGGATGCGGCGCGGTGACCGTCGGGGGCTCCGGAGATGCGGGCGCCGCTGACGACACGAACACGCCCGGCGCCGACGCAGGTGCGTCGGAGAACTCGGGGACGGGCGGGGCGGGCTACACGGACGGCACCTACACCGCCGACGGCACGTATCAGACGCCGGAGACGGTCGAGTCGGTCACCGTGACGGTAACGCTGGACGACGACGTCGTCACCGCCGTCGAGGTCACGGGCGACCCGCAGGCACGCGAGAGCGAGCAGTACCAGGGGCAGTTCATCGCGGGCATCGCGGACGAGGTCGTGGGCGTCGCGATCGACGATCTCGCGGTCGACCGCGTGGCGGGATCGTCTCTCACGAGCGGCGGCTTCAACCAGGCAATCGAGCAGATCAAGCTCGACGCGGCGGCCTGAGGTGGTCGCCGTATGGCGTTTCGACGCCATCGGCACCAGCTGGCGCGTCGACACCCCGCAGCCGCTGCCCGCACCGGTGCGCGCGCGGATCGGGCACGAGATCGAGCTGTTCGACGCCGCCTGGTCGCGGTTCCGACCGGATTCCCTCGTCTCGCGCCTCGCCGCGGGCGGGGGAGAGGCGGACGCGCCGCGCGACGCCGCGGAGATGCTCGATGCCTATCTCGAACTGGATCGCGCGACGGGCGGCGCGGTCAACCCGCTGGTCGGCGGGTCCCTCGAGCGGCTCGGGTATGACGCGTCGTACTCGTTCCGCCCGGGGACTCCTGTCGCGGCGCCCGGAGACTGGCGATCGCGGCTGTCCTGGGCCGGTGGGCGCCTGCGCCTGCGGGGGCGGGCGACGATCGACGTCGGCGCGCTCGGCAAAGGCCGCCTGGTGGACCTGGTCGCGGCGCTCGTTCCCGGCGAGGTCGTGGTGGATGCGGGCGGCGACCTGGCGGTGCGCGGTGAGTCCCAGCGCGTGGCGCTGGAGCATCCGTACGACCCGCGTCGCGCGATCGGGGTGGTGACGGTCTCGGAGGGCGCGCTGTGCGCATCGGCCGTCAACCGGCGCGCGTGGGGCGATGGCCTCCACCACGTGCTCGACGCCCGCACGGGTCTGCCCGTCCGCGCGGTGGCGGCCACGTGGGCGCTCGCCGAGACCGCGATGATCGCCGACGCGGCGGCGACCGCGCTGTTCTTCGACGGCGGACCGGCGTACGCGCACGCGCGCGGCGTGCACTGGGTGAGGATGCTGACCGACGGCCGGGCGGAGTGGTCGCTGGGATCGCGCATGGAACGAGGAGAAGCGGAGCTGTTCACATGACCGGACGCCCCACGGCGATGTATCAGCGCGGCATGCGGCAGCTGGGCAGGCTCTCGATGTACCGGCTCGTGCTGCTGGCGCTCGTGGCGCTCGGGGTGATCGCACTCGCGCTGTCGCTCGTCGAGCTCGTGCTGCCCACGCCGCTCGAGCTGATCGCGACGGCCGCGGTGCTCGTCGCGGTGGGATCGGCGGTCGACGCGACCGCCCACCGCATCCTGCGCCTCGTCTGGCGTCCCGAGTCCACGCTCATCACGGCGGGCATCCTGCTGTTCGTGATCCGTCCTGGGCTCGATGTGGCGACGCTCGCGGGCGCCGCGATCGCGGCGGCCGCCGCGTCGCTGTCGAAGTACCTCATCGCCTGGCGAGGCCGGCACATTCTGAACCCGGCGGCGGCCGGCGCGACCGTCGCCACGCTCGTCGGCCTCGGCGGCTCGGCGTGGTGGGTCGGCACGCCCGCGCTGTTCGCGCCGCTGCTGCTCGTGAGCGTGCTCGTGCTGTGGCGCACCGAGAAGCTGCGCGTCGTCGCTCTGTTCTTCGCGGTCGCCGTCGTGGTCGGGGCGGTCCGCACGATCGCGCAGCTCTCCGCGAGCGGCGCCTCGATGCCGCTGGAGACGCTGCTGCAGGGCGTGCTCGTCCAGTCGCCCTATCTCTTCCTCGGCGCGTTCATGCTGTCGGAGCCGCTCACCCTGCCGCCCCGACGGCGGCAGCAGTACCTGGTCGCGGTCGTCGTCGGCGTGCTCGCCGGCTGGCCGATCTCGCTCGGTGTCCTCACGCTCGGCCAGGAGCGCGCGCTGCTGATCGGCAACCTGATCGCCTTCGCATTCGCCGCACGCGGCGCCGTCCGGCTCACGTTCGAGCGGCGCTCGGCGCTCACCCCGACGGTGCAGGAGCTGACGTTCACGGCGAAGCGTCCTATCCGCTTCACCCCCGGTCAGTACCTCGAACTCGACGTGCCGCACCGGCGCGCCGACGCGCGGGGCACGCGCCGGGAGTTCTCGATCTCGTCCGCGCCCGAGGACCTGCCCACGATCCGGATCGCGTTCCGCGAGAGCCGCACGGGCACGGCCTCGAGCTACAAGCGCGCGCTCGCGTCTGCCGAGCCGGGCGCGGTGTTCGCCGTGACGGGCGTGTGGGGAGATTTCACGCTGCCGCGCCCGGAGCGCGGGCCCGTGCTCCTCGTGGCGGCCGGCATCGGCGTGACGCCGTTCGTGTCGCAGCTGCGCCACGACCGGCTGGCGGGCGAGCGCAGGGACGTCGTGCTGGTGTATGTCGCCTCGGGGGCCGAGGAACTGGCGTACCGCGACGAGCTCGAGGCCGCGGGCGTGCGCACGATCGTGTACACGCCCGACGATCCCCGCGACCTGCCTGCGCACTGGACGTGGGCGGGCGGCCAACGCCTCACCGCGGAGGGGCTGCTCCGTGCGGTGCCCGACCTCGGAAAGCGCCACACCTTCGTCTCCGGCCCGCCCGCCCTCATCGCCGCTCTCGCGCCGGCGCTCGGCAGGGCGAAGGGCCTGACGACCGACGCGTTCGCCGGCTACTGAGCCGGCGCCGGCCCGGGCAGCCGCCCAGGCGGCCGTTCCGGGCGGACGCGCGGCCCGGTGCCGAGCGCCGCGCGCGTCACGCGCCGGTCCACGGCACCTCGACGTCGAGCACCCAGGTCACGCCGAAGCGGTCGCGCAGCATCCCGTACAGCGGCGCCCAGCCGGAGGGCGCGAGTTCCGCGATGACCGTCGCGCTCTCCGAGAGCCGCGACCAGTAGCCGCGGATCTCGTCGGGCTCCGTCCCGCGCACCGAGACGAACACCGGGTTCACGCCGGGCTCGTACGCCGTGTGGCCGGGCACGTCGTAAGCCATGATCCGGAAGCCGTCCTGCGACGCGACCTGGCCCCACATGATCTGATCGGCCTCGGCCGGGGCGGTGACCGCCCGGGCGTCGGCGTAGGTGACGGCCGCGAGCTCGCCGCCGAACACGGAGCGGTAGAACTCCAGGGCCCCGCGCGCTTCGCCGCGGAAGTTGAGGTGGGTGGTGGTGTGGATCGCCATTGTCGGCTCCTTCGATCGATGCCCGCCCCCCTGGCGGGACCGTCCCACTCTCCGCGGGGTAGAGGTCAGCTCCTGTCCGCCACCTGACATACGCTCGCGACATGGCGAGAACGTCCCGGTTGCTGCTCCTCCTGTCGCTGCTGCAGGCGCGGCGGGACTGGCCCGGTACGGAGCTCGCCGCCCGGCTCGAGATCGCGCCCCGTACGCTCCGCCGTGACATCGATCGGCTTCGCGAGATGGGCTATCGCATCGACGCGACGAAGGGACCCTACGGCGGGTACCGGCTCGCTGCCGGATCCGAGCTGCCGCCCCTGTTGTTCGACGACGACCAGGCCGTCGCGATCGGGCTCGCGCTGCGCGTCGCGGCGGGATCCGGCGCCGACATCGCGGAGGCGTCGTCCCGCGCCCTCACCACCGTGCGACAGGTGATGCCCGATCGGCTGCGCCGGCGCATCGACGCCATCGCGTTCGCCCCCGTCCGCGACTCGACGGCCGAGCCCGTCGCACCCGTGCGCCCCGAGACGCTCGCGCTCCTGTCCGAGGCCGTGCGTGCGCGCCGGATCCTGCGGCTCGACGACGACAGCGCCGACCACGTCGATCCGCGCGCACCGCGCCGCGTGGAGCCGCACGCCCTCGTGACGTGGCGATCCCGCTGGTACCTGCTCGCGTGGGATGAGCGCAGCGAGGACTGGCGCGTGTTCCGAGCCGACCGCATGCGGCCGCGCACGTCGCTGGGGCCGCGGTTCACCCGGCGCCGCGTGCCGGGAGACGATGCCGCCGCGTTCGTCTCGGCGCGCTTCCGCGGATCGGTCTCGGGCGATGCGTGGCCCTGCGTCGGCACGGTGACGCTCGGTCTGCCGGCCCGCGAGGTGACGCCGTTCGCGGGCGACGGGACGGTGCTCGACCTCGGCGACGGGCGGTGCCGCCTGCGTTCGGGGTCGTGGTCATGGGCCGCACTCGCGGCGGCGCTCGGTCGGTTCGACGCGCCCATCACAGACGTCGAGCCCCGCGACCTCGCGGAGGCGTTCGCCGGGCAGGCCTCCCGCTTCGCACGGGCGGCCGCGAGCCCGTCCTGATCAGGCGGGGTCGACCGGCTTGGCCGGCAGGTTCACCTCGAAGGTGGTGTCGCCGGGCGAGCTGGTGACCGAGATCGTGCCGTGATGCGCCTCGACGATGGCCTTGACGATCGCAAGACCCAGACCCGTCCCGCCCGTCGCGCGGGCGCGGGAGCGGTCGCCGCGCGCGAAACGCGTGAAGAGCTCCGTCTGCAGCGCCGGGTCGATGCCCGGTCCGTCGTCGTGCACGCGCAGCACGCCGCGCGTGCCGCTGCCGGCACCCTCATGTCGCACGGACACGGTCACGGTGGTGCCCGCCGGCGTGTGCGTGCGCGCGTTCGCGAGCAGGTTCACGATCACCTGGTTGAGCCGGGCGGCGTCGCCCGCCACGATCACCGGATCCTCGGCCACGTCGA
>NZ_JAPSJA010000165.1 GCF_031178525.1 Microbacterium sp. | reverse complement strand
TTCTACTACCAGCACGGTGGCGGCCCGCTGTTCGACATGGGCCCCTATTACGTCTCCGCGCTCGTGACCCTCCTCGGCCCGGTGGTCTCGGTCGTCGGCGCCGCGAGCAGCCTGCGCGACCAGCGCACGATCGGATCCGGCCCGCGCGCGGGCGAGACCATCCGCGTCGATGTCGACACCCACGTCACCGGCGTGCTCACACACGAATCCGGCGTGCTGTCGACACTCGTGATGTCCTTCGACGCCGTGGCCACGCGGGCGTCCCGGATCGAGATCCACGGCACCGCCGGATCCATGGTGGTGCCGGACCCCAATCACTTCGACGGCGACGTCGAGGTGAACCTGCTGAGCGGGGACGGCTGGATCGTCCTGCCCCCGTCGGGCGGCTACGCGGGCGGCGGTCGCGGCATCGCGCTGCAGGACTTCGTCGCCACCGCAGGTGCGCCGCGCGCGAGCGGCGAGCTCGCCTTCCATGTGCTCGACGTCATGGAGTCCCTCATCCGCGCCGCGCACGAAGGTCGCGCCGTCGAGGTCGCCAGCACGTGCGACCGCCCCGTCCCTGTCCCGCTCACGGAACTGGTCTGATCACCATGCACCACGCACCCGCGCTCCGCGTCGCCCTCATCGGCTACTCGTTCATGGGGAGGATCCACGCGCAGGCGTGGCAGACGGCCCCCCGCTTCTTCGACGTGTCGGCGGAGGTCGACCTGGTGGTCGGCCGCGACGCGGCGGCCGTCGAGAAGTTCGCGCACACGTTCGACATCCCCCGCTGGAGCACCGACTGGCGCGAAGCGATCGCGGATCCGGACATCGACGCGATCGACATCTGCGTGCCCGGCGATCTGCACGCCGAGATCTC
Organism: Microbacterium sp.; assembly: GCF_031178525.1. Lineage (GTDB taxonomy): Bacteria > Actinomycetota > Actinomycetes > Actinomycetales > Microbacteriaceae > Microbacterium. Next base: position 4,575 of record NZ_JAPSJA010000165.1, on the reverse strand, counting down.
CGATGCCGCGCTCGCCGCGGGGAAGCATGTGCTGTGCGAGAAGCCGCTCGCGAACTCTCTCGGCGAGGCGCAGGCGATGGCCGCGGTCGCCGCCGAGGCGCGCGCGAACGGGGTGCAGTCGATGGTGGGCTTCAGCTACCGCGGCGCGCCCGCGCTCGGCGCCATGCGCCGGCTCATCGCCGACGGCCGCATCGGCACCATCCGGCACATCCGCGCGACGTACCTGCAGGACTGGATCGTCGACGAGCAGTTCCCCCTCGTGTGGCGCCTGCAGCGCGAGAAGGCGGGCTCGGGCGCCCTCGGCGACATCGGCGCGCACATCATCGACCTGGCCGCCTTCCTCACGGGACAGCGGCTCGCCGGCGTCAGCGCGCTGACCGAGACGTTCGTCCGGGAGCGGCCGCTGGTCGCGTCCTCCGGTTCTCTGGCGGCTGTCGCCGGAGCGGGCACGGGAGCGGTGGACGTGGACGATGCGGCCGTGTTCATCGCACGCACGGAGGGCGGAGCCCTCGCCACGTTCGAGGCCACGCGCTTCGCCGCCGGCCGCAAGAACGCGATCCGCATCGAGATCAACGGCTCGCGCGGCTCTGTCGCGTTCGACTTCGAGCGCATGAACGAGTTCGAGTTCCACGACCACACGCTTCCCGGCGCCGAAGCCGGGTTCCGCCGGATCCTCGCCACCGAGCCCGAGCATCCCTACCTCGAGGCCTGGTGGCCGCCCGGGCACGGCCTCGGCTACGAGCACACCTTCACGCACGAGGTGGTGGAGTTCGCGCGCGCCGTGGCCGCTGGCACGGCGCCGTCCCCGTCGTACGAGGACGGCCTGTACGTGCAGCGGGTGCTCGACGCCGTCGAGCGCTCGGCGGCGGCCGGTGCGGGCTGGGTGGACATCCCCCTCGCCGGTTGAGCGCGGAGCGCCCGTCGCGATGCGCACCAGCGCGCTCGCAGGAGCCGTCGCTAGCCTGGGAGCATGACCGACACGCCCGCGCGCCCCGCGAACACCCCCGTCCGCGCCACCGGCACGCGGCAGGTCCGGCCGCAGACCGAGGGCTGGCAGCAGCAGAAGGACGAGTCCGGCCGCCCGCTGCTGCAGTTCGCGAGCCCCAAGCGCGGCAAGCCGCCCGTGCACCTCGCCGACCTGACGACGGAGCAGCGCGTCGAGAAGGTCAAGGAGCTGGGGCTGCCCGGCTTCCGCGCCAAGCAGCTCGCGAAGCACTACTTCCAGCACTGGACGAGCGATCCCGCCGACATGACCGACCTGCCGGCCGCGGGTCGCGAGGAGCTCGTCGGCGGCATGCTGCCGAACCTGCTCACCGAGGTCCGCCGGCTGCAGACCGACAACGGCGACACGATCAAGTTCCTGTGGCGCCTGCACGACGGCGCGCTGGTCGAGTCGGTCCTGATGCGCTACCCCGGCCGCATCACCCTGTGTGTCTCGTCGCAGGCCGGCTGCGGCATGAACTGCCCGTTCTGCGCGACCGGCCAGGCGGGTCTGACGCGCAACATGTCCTCGGCCGAGATCATCGACCAGATCGTGCGCGCCAACCGCGCGATCGCCCAGGGCGAGCTGGGCCGCCGCGAGCACCCGGACGAGCGCGTCACGAACATCGTGTTCATGGGCATGGGCGAGCCGCTGGCGAACTACGCGCGCGTGATGCACGCCGTCCGCACCATGGTCGACAAGAAGGACGGCCTCGGCATGAGCGCGCGCGGCATCACGGTCTCGACCGTCGGCCTCGCGCCGGCCATCCGCAAGCTCGCCGACGAGGACATCCCTGTCACGTTCGCCCTGTCGCTGCATGCCCCCGACGACGAGCTGCGCGACGAGCTGATCCCGGTCAACTCGCGCTGGAAGGTCGACGAGGTGCTGGATGCCGCGCGCGGCTACTTCGAGAAGACCGGCCGCCGCGTGTCGATCGAGTACGCGCTGATCCGCGACATGAACGACCACCCGTGGCGCGCCGACCTGCTGGCCGAGAAGCTCAACGCCCGCGGCCGCGGCTGGGTGCACGTCAACCCGATCCCGCTGAACCCGACGCCCGGATCCGTGTGGGACGCCTCGGAGAAGTCGGTGCAGCGCGAGTTCGTGCGCCGGCTCAACGAGGCGGGAGTGCCCACCACGATCCGCGATACGCGCGGCAAGGCGATCGACGGCGCCTGCGGCCAGCTGGTCGCCACGGAAGAGGACCAGGCCGCCGCGGCGGCCACCGCCTGACCCCGCCGCCCCACCTCCCGGCTGCGTGCCACCTCCCGCGGGCCCAAACCACATGGTGTGAACGAGACCACACGGGGCGGACGTGGAGAACCATGTGGTTTCGGTCAGACCATGTGGTTTGGTGCGGCTTCGCGCGGCCCGTGCGGCAGCCCGGGTGGGCGGATGCCCGCGCAGCGACCCGCGAAGCGCCCCGCCGCCGATAGCGTGAGGGCATGGTCAACTATCGCTACCTCGGCAACAGCGGGTTCAAGGTCTCGGAGATCACCTACGGCAACTGGGTGACGCACGCATCGCAGGTCGAGAACGACGCCGCGATCGCCACGGTGCACGCGGCGCTCGACGCCGGCATCACGACGTTCGACACCGCCGACACGTACGCGAACACCGCCGCGGAGGAGGTGCTCGCCGAGGCGCTGAAGGGACAGCGCCGCGAGAGCCTCGAGATCTTCACGAAGGTCTACTTCCCGATCGGACCCAAGGGCCCGAACGACCACGGCCTGTCGCGCAAGCACATCATGGACGGGATCCACGGATCGCTGCGTCGCCTGAACGTCGAGTACGTCGACCTGTTCCAGGCCCACCGCTACGACTACGAGACGCCGCTCGAGGAGACGATGCAGGCCTTCGCCGACATCGTGCGCCAGGGCAAGGCGCTCTACATCGGCGTGTCCGAGTGGACCGCCGAGCAGCTGCGGGAGGGCCACGCGCTCGCGAAGCAGCTGGGCTTCCAGCTCGTGTCGAACCAGCCGCAGTACTCGATGCTGCACCGCGTGATCGAGGGCAAGGTCGTGCCCGCGTCCGAGGAGCTCGGCATCTCGCAGATCGTGTTCTCGCCCATGGCGCAGGGCGTGCTGAGCGGCAAGTACCTGCCCGGACAGCCCGTGCCGGAGGGCAGCCGCGCGACCGACGAGAAGAGCGGCGCGGGCTTCATCAAGCGGCTCCTGCGCGACGAGGTGCTCGAGGCGGTGCAGAAGGTCAAGCCGATCGCCGAGCAGGCCGGGCTGACGATGCCGCAGCTCGCGATCGCGTGGGTGCTGCAGAATCCCAACGTCGCCGCTGCCCTCGTCGGCGCCTCGCGCCCCGAGCAGCTCGCCGACACGGTCAAGGCGTCGGGCGTGAAGCTCGAGGCGGACGTGATGACGGCGATCGACGAGGCGCTCGGGGGCGTCGCGAACACCGACCCCGAGGACACCTACAGCGTCTCGCCCAAGCAGCGCCTGGTCTGAGCCTCTCGCCGGAGGGGCGCCGCACGGTGCCCCTCCGGCGACGGCGTCAGTTCGGGTACAGCGCGAGCAGGCCCCGCAGGTCGCCTAGGCCGAGGTAGCGGGCCGAGGAGTTGCAGGCGGTGACGGACGGGCTCATCGTCAGGTCGTTACCGCCGCGCTCGACGGCGTGGCCGAGCCCGAAGGCGTGACCGAACTCGTGCGTCAGCGTGGACCGCAGGTCGTACTTCGTGCCGGTGCAGCCGGAGACCGACGTCACCCAGCTGACGTTGCTGTTGTCGATGCGCAGGTCCGCCGCCCGGATCTGGTCGGTGCCGAAGACGAACGACACGCACGTGAGCGCGAGCGGGGTGCCGCTGAGGCTGCCGAAGTCGACGACGCTGACGGAGTCGGTCGAGGTGCAGGTGTTGGTCGAACTGATGTTGGCGTCGCCGAGCTGGTTCATCCTGGTGACGCCGGTCGCGGAGGGCGTCGGCGACAGACTGCAGCCGTCCGCGCCCGTCGTGATCGTCCTGAGGGCGTCGCCCACGACGATCTCCCAGTTGGCCTCGCTGATGTTGCTCGGGCGCCGTTCGGTGCTGTTGACCATGAACGTCGGCGTCGAGAACCACTTGCCTCCGAGAAGTGCGTGCGACGTGTCGCTGCAGCGGTTCACCGTCGCGGTCGTCGTGGCGCTGGTCGTGGCCGCGTGTCCTTCCGTCTCGACGCCCTCGTCCCCCGTGGCGGCATGCTCCTGCGTCTCCACGTCGACGACGCCGTCCGGGCTCGTGGTGACCGTGAGGGCGGTCTCGGTTCCATCGTCCCCGATCGCGATCGCGACGACTCCGTAACCGGCCTCGGGGATCTCGACGCCCACCCCGTCCTCGCGGACGGTCGTCACGGCGTCGCAGGACCGGGTGTCCAGACCGTCGGCGACCGCCGCCGACACGGCGCTCTGCTGTGCCGCCGGTGCCGGGCAGCCCCGGTCGCCGTGCGCCGCGGCGACGGAGGGGATGCCGACGACCGCCAGAGTGGCGATCGCCGCTAGCGTGAGAATCCGTTTCATGAATCGACCTCATTGCCTTCCGGTCCTGAGCGTCACACCGCGTGATCGCAACGCAAAGCTAGCGGACCGCGCGAGGGCGGATGTGCAGCGCC
>NZ_JAPSJA010000164.1 GCF_031178525.1 Microbacterium sp. | reverse complement strand
TGCCCGAGCGCACGTCGCTGCAGCAGGCTCAGGGCGCGGCGAAGCCGCTGCACGTGTGGCCCGGCGAGTCGGCTCAGGAGCTCGCGGCCGACTTCGACGCCCTGCTCGACCGCATCATGCGCGCGGGACGGATCGCCAATCCTGCCGACGAGACGGTCGCCGAGTAAGCATCCCCGGACAGCAAGAGACCCCGCCTCGGCGGGGTCTCTTCTTCTCGTCCGGGGTCAGGCCGTGCGCTTGGCCCTGCGCTGCGCGAGCTCGTCGACCTGATCGGGCGTCTGCGCCTCGAAGTCGACGAGCGTGGCCTCGACCTCGTGCAGCACCTTGCCGACGGCGATGCCGAACACGCCCTGCCCGCGGCTGACGAGGTCGATCACCTCGTCGTTCGACGTGCACAGGTAGACCGACGCGCCGTCGCTCATGAGCGTGGTGCCGGCGAGGTCGCGGATGCCCGCGGCGCGCAGCTGCTCGACAGCGGTGCGGATCTGCTGCAGGGAGATGCCGGTGTCGAGGAGGCGCTTGACGAGCTTGAGGACGAGGATGTCGCGGAACCCGTAGAGGCGCTGCGATCCGGAGCCCGTCGCGGTGCGGACCGTGGGCTCGACGAGTTCCGTGCGGGCCCAGTAGTCGAGCTGGCGGTACGTGATGCCCGCCGCACGGGCGGCGACGGCGCCGCGGTAGCCGGTCTCGGGGTCGAGGTCGGGCAGCCCGTCCGTGAAGAGGAGATCGGTCATGCCGCGACCGGTGGGGTCGTCAGCGCTCATGTGCTTCCTCCTCAGATGGTGGGACTCTTTCAACCGTATGGGAGCCCTGAGACCCGGGCAATGACATCCGTGTGATCCGGTGCGCGTGTCGCTCGCGCGTTACAGAACAGTGACCTTCGAGTCGAAGGTGAGACTCGCCGCGTCCGCTCCCTCCGCGGGGCCGCTTCCCCGCGCGACCGCGGCGCATCAGCCGATCAGACGGCCCAGGGCGTCCTTGACGAGGATCGAGCGCACCTCGTCGAGCCGGGAGGCGAGCTCGGGAGCGAGCTCGCTCGCCCGGGCCCGGGAGCCGGCGTCGGTGCGCCGCAGCAGGGCCGACAGCGCCGACTCCACGAGCGCCACCTCACGCTCTGCCGCCTGCCGCATGCCGCGCACGTGGCGCGGCTCGATCCCGTGGCGCGACAGGGCCACGAGCGCGCGCAGCAGCGCCAGCGCCTGGTCGTCATAGCTGTCGGCCGCCTTCAGCAGACCCGTGCTGACGGCGTCGTTCAGCAGCTGCGGCGCGGCGCCCGCCGCGCTCAGCAGCTCCTGGCGGGTGTGCCGGCGGGCCGCGGGGTGGATCGATGGCGGCGGCACCTGCGGCGTGGCCGGAGCGCGGCCGGCGTCGACGTCGTCCAGGTAGTCGCGGATCTTCACCAGCGGAAGGTAGTGGTCACGCTGCAGCGTGAGCGCGAGGCGCAGGCGGTCGAGGTCGTCGGGCGAGAACTTGCGATAGCCCGATGCCGTGCGCTGCGGCGTGACGATGCCCTGCACCTCGAGGAAGCGCAGCTTGCTCGAGGTCAGCGCGGGGAACTCCGGGGTGAGCTTGGAAAGGACCTGACCGATGCTCAGAAGGCCCGCGGGCGCCTTCCGTGCGTGGGAAGCGGGCTCGCGGGCGGCGGCTGCCGCCATCAGGCGACCTGCCCCGATCCGCCGCTCTGGCGATCCTGAGGCGAGATGAAGAAGTTCAGACGGAACTTGCCGATGCGCACCTCGGCGCCGTTGCTCAGCTCGGCGCGGTCGACCCGCTCGCCGTTGACGTAGGTGCCGTTCAGCGATCGCTGGTCGACGATCTCGAACGAGGTGCGGTGACGCGTGATCTCGGCGTGACGGCGCGAGACGGTGACATCGTCGAGGAAGATGTCGGCCTCCGGGTGGCGCCCAGCGGTGGTCACGTCGGTGTCGAGCAGGTAGCGTGCGCCCGCCGTGGGGCCGGAGCGCACCAGCAGCAGGGCCGATCCGGAAGGCAGCGCGGCGATCGCGTCGCGCTCGGTGGCGCTCAGCTCGCCGGCGAACGGGACGAACGACAGGTCGGAGTCGTGCCCGAACGTCTGGGTCGAATCGCCCGAGCCGTCGTGGCCGAACTGCGTGGTGTGGCCGTCGCGGTGGATCGGCGACCCCTGCTCGTTCTGTGACACGTGATGCCCTCCTTTCGGATCAGCCTAACCGATCGGATTATGCCGGTCACAAGTCGGTCACGGGCGGAGGACCCGATATCCCGGGCGACGACGCGGCAAGGGGTCAGGAGCCGCACGGTAGCGTGGCCGAATGCCCGCATCGCGTCGCTTCCGCCCGCATCGTCTCCTCTCCGTGGGCCTCGGCGCCCTGCTGGCCCTGCTGGGTTCGGTCGTCATCGCGGCGCCGGCGGCCGCGCACGATTCGCTCATCAGCTCGGACCCCGCCGCCGACTCGAGCGTCGAGACCATGCCGGAGGAGATCACCCTGTCCTTCTCCGCAGCCCTGCTGACGATGAGCCCCCAGGACACGGTCGTCGATGTGCTCTCCCCCTCCGGCACGGACGTCTCCGAGGGCGACGCTGTCGTCGACGGCGCGGTCGTGAGCCAGGCGATCGGCACGATCACGGAACCGGGCGCCTACACCGTCAACTGGCACGTGGTCTCGAGCGACGGGCACCCCACCGAGGGCACGTTCGCGTTCACGGTCGAGACGGCATCCGGCTCCGGCGTCGCCCCCGAGAACGACGAGACGGCCACGCCTCCACCCCCGAAGGACGTCGTCACGCCCACGCCCGTCGCGCCGACCGCCACGCCGTCACCCTCCGGCACCTCCTCGGCCGCGCCTGTCCCCGCCGACGACGAGGACCGCTCGTTCGGCGAGATGCTCCCGTGGATCCTGCTGATCCTGACGGGCGTCGCCGTTCTCGGCGCGCTGATCGCCGTTCTCGTCACCCGCTCCCGCGGCAGGCACGGCCGCGCTGCCGAGGACGCCGCCGACCAGGACTGAGGGGTCCGGCCTGCGGATAGGCTGGTGGCATGGCTCACTACGACGTCGTCATTCTCGGCGCGGGTCCCGGCGGTTACGTCGCGGCCGTGCGCAGCGCGCAGCTCGGACTCAATGTCGCGATCATCGAAGAGAAGTACTGGGGCGGCGTCTGCCTCAACGTCGGGTGCATCCCGTCGAAGGCGCTGCTGAAGAACGCGGAGATCGCCCACACGTTCACCCACAAGGCCGACGTGTTCGGCATCTCGGGCGACGTGCACTTCGACTTCGGCGCGGCGTTCGACCGCAGCCGCAAGGTCGCGGAGACGCACGTCAAGGGCATCCACTTCCTGATGAAGAAGAACAAGGTCACCGAGTACCAGGGCCGCGGCACCTTCACGGGCCCGAAGGCCATCTCGGTCGCCAAGACCGACGGCGGCACCGAGGAGCTCACGTTCGACAACGTGATCATCGCCACCGGCTCGAAGGTGCGCCTGCTTCCCGGCGTGCAGCTCAGCGACAACGTGGTGACGTACGAGGAGCAGATCCTCTCGCGCGAGCTGCCCGAGTCCATCGTCATCGTGGGTGCCGGCGCGATCGGCATGGAGTTCGCCTATGTGATGTCGAACTACGGCGTGAAGGTCACGATCATCGAGTTCCTCGATCGCGCCCTGCCGAACGAGGACGCCGAGGTCTCGAAGGAGATCCAGAAGCAGTACAAGAAGTACGGCATCGACATCCTCACCTCGACCGCGGTCAAGACCGTCGAGGACAGCGGATCGTCCGTGCGGGTCACGTACGAGACACGCGACGGCCAGCCGGGCGAGATCACGGCGGGCAAGGTGCTCATGTCCGTCGGGTTCGCGCCGAACGTCGAGGGCTTCGGCCTCGAGGCGACGGGCGTCAAGCTCACCGAGCGCGGTGCGATCGAGATCGACGACCACATGCGCACGAACGTCGAGGGCATCTACGCGATCGGCGACGTGACCGCCAAGCTGCAGCTCGCCCACGTGGCCGAGGCTCAGGGTGTCGTGGCGGCCGAGACGATCGGCAAGGCCGAGACGCAGACGCTGGGCGACTACCGGATGATGCCGCGCGCGACGTTCTGCTCGCCCCAGATCGCGAGCTTCGGCCTCACCGAGGAGCAGGCGCGTGCCGAGGGGCGCGAGATCAAGGTCGCCAAGTTCCCGTTCAGCGCGAACGGCAAGGCGAACGGCCTGGGCGAGCCCGTCGGCTTCGTCAAGCTGATCGCCGACGCCGAGCACCTCGAGCTCATCGGAGGGCATCTGATCGGCCCCGACGTGTCGGAGCTGCTGCCCGAGCTCACTCTCGCCCAGAAGTGGGACCTGACGGCACTCGAGGCAGCGCGCAACGTGCACACGCACCCGACGCTGTCCGAGGCGCTTCAGGAGGGCTTCCACGGCCTCGCGGGACACATGATCAACCTCTGAGCGACGCTCCACCGGCTGCGCCGGCAGAGCGGATGAGGCCCGGATCGGCGCAAGCGCGGATCCGGGCCTCTTCGCGTGCCTGCGGGACACGGGTGTGCGCGCTCGTGAATGCCGATGTGGATCGCCCGCGTCACTAAACGAACGTCGGCGTCCGTGCAAGGCCGGGGACCAGCGTGCACGGGCGGCATAGGCTCCCGCCATGGGTGACGAGGAGAAGTTCCGAAAGGGTGACGAGGTCACGTGGTCCAGCCACGGGCAGACCGTGCACGGCGAGGTGGTCGAGAAGATCACCGAGGACACCGAGGCGGCGGGACGCACCGTGCGCGCGTCGGAGGACGATCCGCAGTACCGCGTGCGCAGCGACAAGAGCGGCAGAGACGCGGTGCACAAGCCGTCCGCACTCGAGGAGGACGCGTGAGCCGGGAGTTCGATGAGGCCGTCAACATGACGGCGAGCGAGTTGGAGAGGTGGCTGCGCACCGAAGAGTCGCAGTCGGTCGGACAGTCGGACGGTGGCGAGTCGGTCGGCCATGAGTCAGGTCGACGGATCGTGGACCTGCTGCGGAAGAAGAAGTCCGATTTGACCGACGACGACGAGGCGCACATGCGCAAGGTCGTCGGGTACGTCCACCGACACCTGGCGCAGCGCCCCGACGGGGACGTCGAGGACACGAGGTGGCGGTACTCCCTCACGAACTGGGGTCACGACCCCCTCAAAGACTGATCGCCGGCGGCGGATGCGCGCCGACGCCATCGCCCGCTCTCCTGACGAAGGCCCCCGGATCATCCGGGGGCCTTCGTCGTGGGCACGAGCCGTTCAGCGCCCGACGGCGCGCGCCAGCTTCGACGTCGAGCTCGCGGCGCGGGCACCGGCGGCGAATGCCGCGTCCGTCACGGCGGCGAAGAACGCCTCGCGTGCATCGGCCTCCGCCGGCGCGGCGGGACCGAGCTCGATCTCCCACTCGTGCCACTCGCGAGCGTCGCCGGCGCGCAGATCGGTCGTGCGCACATGATCGTCGACGAACTCCGCGAGCACTCCC
>NZ_JAPSJA010000018.1 GCF_031178525.1 Microbacterium sp. | reverse complement strand
AGTGCCAGCGGCAGCTCGAGCACGTCGGCGATGAGGATCATCCAGGCGAGGATCATGCCGTGCAGCAGGTAGAACGAGAACGACCAGCTGCCGAGCATCACGGACAGCGGGTGCGAGAAGACCGACCCCCGCTCCTCGATGTCGGACGTCGCGAGCGCGAGGATCATGAGCGTCAGCGGCACGATCGTCACCGCGATGATCTGCAGTCCCGGCGGCGCGAAGGACGCGCCGATCACGGCGGCCACGGCGAGAGCCGTCGCCGTCCACACCGGGATCCGCACCCGGAGTCCCTTGCGGGCGAGGAAGCCGAGGGCGACGCCCAGCAGGAACTCGGGCACGCGCATCGGCGGGAAGACATAGACGAGCCACTGCACCACCGGGTCGCCCCACAGGAGCGTGGCGACGATCCCGATGACCACGGCGAGCGCGGTGCACGTGGCGGCGACGCTCCAGAGGAGCACGGCCGAGGCGCGGTGCAGCAGGATCGCGACGAAGGGGAAGATCGCGTACATGAAGGCCTCGCAGGACAGGCTCCAGAACACGGCGTTTGCGGCGAAGTGCGCCATCGGATCGGGGAACCACGCCTGGATCAGCGTGTACGGCAGGAGGTTGAGCGGCGAGAAGCCCGCGTAGGCCAGCGACACGACGATCGCGGCGGTCACCGCCACGAAGTAGGCCGGATAGATGCGGGCGAAGCGGCGACGGTAGAACGCGCGCGCGGTGTCGCCGGCGCGGTGCGCCCAGGCCATGATGAAGCCGCTGAGCACGAAGAACATCGACACCATGGACATGCCGGCGCCGAGGAGGCCCGGCTCGGCATCCGGCAGCAGCACGATCGCATGGCACGCGAAGACGACCGCGCCGCCTGCGAACCGCACGCCCGCGAGCGAAGGGAGGAGCGAGCCGCTCGCGGCCGGAGCGCTCGTGGTGAGGTCCTGGGGCTTTCGCTCCCCGACCGCCCGCGTGGCGCGCAGGCTCCGGCGGGTCTCGCCGTCGACCTTGATCTCCGTCATCGTCCATCCTTGTCCGTCCCGCACCGCGGAACCGCTCACGGGTGCCGGCATGCGCCGACACTCCCCTCTCCGTGACCACAGGGAGTTCCCAGGCGGGCGTGCCGATACATGCCGAGCGCCCGGCCTGTCCCGGTCAGCGGCAGCCGACGCGCGAAGGCGACCGTGTCCGACGGCCGCATGGGCATAACTGCCCACACAGCACCTTGGTGCGTGCCGATCGACGGCCTAGCATGGCAATGCTCCCCAGCGAACTGTCCGACGAGCGGTACACCCGTCCGCTTGCCCGTCGTCTGGAGGATCGAGCATGGCCCCCGCGCACGCAGCGCAGTCCGGTGCCGCCCGATGGTACGCGCGCCTCGCCGTCGCGACGCTGAGCGTCGTGGCACTTCTGGTTCCATCGTCCCTCGCCGTCGCGGCGTCCTCGGCCGAGGAGGTCTCCGACCCGTCGGAGCTCACGACGGAGGCCTTCCTCTTCGGCGGGCAGTCACGGGACGACCTGCTCGCCTCCGGCTGGGACTTCACGGCGCGCACCGCTTCGGGCGAGCCGCGCGACACGGAGCAGCCGGACGGACTCATCCCCTCGTCCTGGGGACTGCGGATCACCGCGGGACCGGGCGATCTGTGGCAGGACATGAACAACACGCGCAACAGCCTGTTCCGCGACCTGCCGAGCGATTGGACGCGCATCGACGCGAACCTGATCTTCGCTCCTCGTGCCAATTACCATCAGGCGGGCATCGCGCTGTACGGCGACGACGACAACTACGTGCTCCTGGCGCGCAACCATCACAGCGGTGTCGGAGGGCAGACGGTCTCCTTCATCGCCGAAGCGGATGGCGAGCCCGCCCAGACCGATGCGCCGGCGACGGCGGCCTTCGTGACGCTCCGCCTGGAGCGGTCGGGCACGGCGATCTCCGGATCGTTCTCGACCGACGGCGGCAGAACGTGGGTCGACGCGGGGACCACGCAACGGGACATCGCTGCGCCGCGCGTGGGCGTGATCGTGGGCGCCGACGAATCGCGCGGTGGGAACCCCTCCGCGACGGTCCGCGATGTCTTCGTCACCGCGCCGAGCACGACACCGACGCCGACCCCCACCGCCACGCCGAGTCCGACGGCCGATCCCACGCCGACACCGGACCCGACACCGGATCCGACCCCGACACCGGATCCCACGTCCACACCGGACGCGACACCGACGCCGGATCCCACCCCGACGCCGACGATCACCCCCTCACCGACAGCGACGCCCGATCCGGAGCCGACGCCGTCGCCGACGCCCACCGTCACGCCCACTCCGGGCCCGACGACGCCTCCGCCGGACCCCGGCAGCGCACTCGACCTCCCCACCGAACCCTGGTACGGCGGCCCGTCGTACTACGCGCAGTTCCCGAACGCCGACGCGGCCGGCTGGGACGAGGACACGTTCTTCCCGATCGCCGTGTTCTATGGCAAGCCCGAGCACGCACCTCGGCTCGCCGCGCTCGGCGTCAACACCTACATGGGCGCCGAGTACGACGGATCGCCGATCAGCGACGTCACCGACGCCGGGATCTCCGTGCTCGCGCAGGGCGAGTGGACCGACGCCGACGTCGCGGGCAACCGCCGCGTGGTCGGCTGGCACCTCTCCGACGAGTGCGAGATGGGGTACGGCGTCTGCTCACGCGCAGAAGACCAGTACGGGCGTCTCGCCATCCATCGCGAGCTCGCGGCCGAGTACAGCCGCAAGAACGACGGCCGCTTCCTGCAGGCGAACTTCGGCAACGGGGTGCTCGGAACGTGGTGGTCGCCCGACACGATGCCGGGGCACCTCGAGCTCGTCGACGTGTCGAGCGTGGACAAGTACGCCTACACGAGCCCCCACGTGCAGGCCCTCTTCCGCGGCTCCCCCTTCTGGCCGCTCGGCAAGAACCCCTCATCCGCGGGTGCCTACGGCTGGCAGCAGGACCGCATGGAGACGTTCACGCCGGGTGCCGCCAAGCCGAACTGGGTCTTCGTCGAGACCGCGAAGCCGTATCTCACGGAGCTCGGCGCGGGCACCATCAGACGCGACCAGATCGGCGGGGCCGTGTGGAACGCCATCATCCACGGCGCCTCCGGGATCGCCTACTTCCAGCACAACAACGACGGCTGCGGCAACTACTCCCTCGTCGAGTGCTCGCAAGAGCTCAGAGACGGCGTCGCGGCGATCAACGCCGAGGTCGCCTCGCTCGCGCCGGTCATCAACACCCAGACCTACGTGTGGGACTTCGGTCCGCGGCTGGACACCGCGCTGAAGGTGTACGACGGGGACATGTACGTCTTCGCGATGACGGACGGACAGGCCGGCCGGCGGACCTTCGAGCTGCCACCGGGCACGACGGGCGACACCGTGGAGGTGGTCGGCGAGGACCGCACCCTTCCGATCGACGACGGCGCCTTCAGCGACTCCTTCCACGACGAATCCACGCACCACGTGTACCGGATCCCCCTGGGCTGACCCGGCCCCCGACCGGGTCAGCGGGCGATCGTCTCCGTGATGCGCGCGATCTCCTCGCGGCGCAGGTCCATGGCTGTGCCCGACTTCGCCGAGACCATGACGGCGGTGTCCGACGGCCGCAGGCCGTCGAGGAACGCGCGCATCTGCGGGCGATCGAACGTGATCTCGTCCGGCTGCGTCAGGCAACGGGTGTCGTCCGTGTGCACGACGCGGGTCTGCCTCGCGAGCACCTCGTCGACGAACACGCCGTAGAGCACCATCTCGGAGACGTGGAGCTCCCGTCCGATGACGCGCGCCCATGGCGCGCCGCCCGCGACCGCCGAGATCCGTTCGAGCATCATCCGCACGACGCGCGGGCTCCACGGACACGGCCAGCAGATGTAGTCGTGACGGGTGGGTGCTTCCGACGCCGGCAGACCGAGGAGCCGGCGGGAGACGTCGTCCCAGAGGATGTGCCGCGGAAGCCGGGAGTCGACGACGTGGGGCAGGCGGTACAGCAGCTCCCCGTCGTCCGGCGAGAGGGCGCCGAACGGACGCACGAACACGACGTCCGAGTCGACGACGAGCACCTCGTCGGCCGTGCTCGAGGCGGTGGCGGCGAGCTTCACGAGCTGCTGCGCGACCCAGCCCCGCACCGGCGGCCACGGTGCGCCGACGTCGATCCAGCCGTTCCATCCCGGCACGCGTCGCAGCGTGCGCGGCAGCACCTCGGCCACGTCGTGCACCTCTACCCCGTCGCCCCGCAGCTGAGCGAAGAGCCCGAGATCGCGACGCGGCACGAGCAGCCGGTGGCGGGTCCCGGGCGGCGCGAACCGCCGCGCGCTGGCGACGAGGTCGCGGCAGAGTTCGAAATCCGGTGCGTAGCTCGGCGTGATCAGCTCGAGCGTGCGAGAGGTCATGCGTCCTGCTCCTCACGTCGCGGCGGCCGGATGTGGGCGTCCGCGGCGCCGATCGTCCTGATCGCGCCGGCGAGACCGATCAGCACGAAGAACATGCCGGCCGACATGGGGAAGCTGAGCCCGTCGAAGAAGGCGAACAGCACGAGCGAGGTGAGCAGCGCGGCGACGACGCCGCGACCGAGCGATGCGACGTCGGAGTAGGGCGAGCGTCGGATGGTCGACACCGCGCTCCACATCGCGGTGAACGCGAACACCACGAAGGTGAACAGGCCGAGGAGGCCCAGTTCGAGCAGGATCAGCACCCACTGGTTGTCGAAGATGTAGTACCGCGGCAGGAACGTGCCGAAGCCCAGCCCGATCACGGGGCTCGCGGCGAGGAACTCCGGCACCTGCGCGAGGGCGTTCGTGCGCGACAGGGTGGACGGGTCCCTGTCGGACCCGGCGAACAGCTCCACGACCGTGCCGAACATCCCCGGCACCACCGCGACGATGCCGACGGCCGCGATCACGCCCCCTGCCGCGACCACCCAGCGATACACGACGGGAAGAGCGGGCAGCGATGCCACGACGGCCACCACGACGCCGATGATCGCCGAGCGCGACACCGAGATGAGCGCCGCGATCGCGATCAGCGCGGCGGGGATCCAGGTCCACGGCAGTCGGCCGCGGCCGGCATGCGCCCTCGTCAGCCCGAGCGTGATCGCGAGCGGGAGGATGGAGCAGATCACCGCGGCATACTCCAGCGCATGCGTCGCCGTGCCCGACGGCCGCAGGAACGCCCCGCGGGCGCCGGCGCCGCTCGCCTCGACGGAGATGCCCGGCACCTGCGTCAGCCACTCGAGGAGCGACCGCCCCGTCGCGAACTGGGCGATGCCGAGGACCGCCAGGCCCGCCCCGATCCACACGATGCGGGCGAGAAGACGATCGGCATCGCACAGGGTGCGGATGCCGTCCATCAGCACCAGCACGACCCCGCCCCACGAGAGCAGCCGGATCACGGCGGAGATCGCGACGGTCACCTGGTCGTCCGGCTGGCCGCGCAGCATGGCGGCCGCGAAGCTCACGAGCACCATCACCAGCAGCGCCACATAGGCCCAGCGGGCGGGCTGGCTCGCTCGCGAGACGTCCTCCGAACGCGCCTGCAGTCTGGCGATGGCCCACCAGAGAAGCAGCAGGAGTCCCCAGATCAGCGCCGGCCGGCCCAGCCCGCCCAGGGGCGAGATCGTCACATTCGACGGCACGATGCACAGCAGCGCGACGTACACCGTGACCATGGTCAGGGCCGTCCCCGTGCGCGTGCGTCCCGCGACGGCGCGATCCGCCCGCAGCGGCGGGGGCAGGGCGACGACCTGGCTCACCGGTTCCCCTGCCGCCGCGCTCCGATCGGCGCGCTCTCGGCCAGCAGCAGCCGGTCGAGCGCCACATCGACCTCGGCGAGGTCCTCACGATCGGCCGGCTGCGCGCCGTCGGCGGACTTCGTCTGCTTCTCCGGCTCGCTCTCCTCCGAGGAGGGGCGCACGACGGAGGCCTCGGGCGCGTCGACGATCTCGGTCTGCGGCTCGTGCGGATCGTCGACCTCGGCGGCCTCGGCCGGTGCCGGTTCCTCCGCCGTCGCGCGGCGCTTCGCCTCGGCGCGTGCGCGGCGCTCCTTGCGGGCGACCCGGACCCGCCGGCGTCCGCGGTGCCGCACGAGTCCGTCGACCGCTGCGGCGAGCAGCAGCGCCAGCAGCACCGCGCCGCCTCCCGCCCCCACCGTGTACAGCGCCCGGTCGCGGTAGTTGAGCTCGCTCTCGTCGGTCACGGCGAGCGTGGACACCGTGACCTTCGCGTCCTCGGTCACCTCCTGCTCGCTCTGCAGGTCGTCGAGCACGTCGACCGTCTGCCGCAGCATCGTGTCGATGATGTCTGCGGCGGCCGCGTCGCTCGGCGCCGTCGCCGCGATGAGCACGACCGGCCCTGAGGTGCTGGGATCGCGCGTTACGCTCACCTCGGATCCGGGATGTGCATCCGTCGCCTCCCGCGCGACCTGGGGCGCGTTGAGGGCGCCGACCGTGACGTCGGCGGCGGTCGTCAGCCCGCCCAGGTACAGGAACGGGTTGGGCTCGCCCTCTTCGGTCTCCGGCAGGGTCGCCGCACCGGGAAGCAGCAGCTGCGTCGCCGTCCGCTCGTACATCGGCGGAGTCGTCACCCACATCCAGCTGGCGAGGCCTGCGGCGACGATGATGCCGGGCAGCACGATGTACCAGCGGCGGCGCAATCCCCGCAGCGTCTCGGCGATGTTCATGTGTCTTCCTCCCTCGGGCCGCCCCCTGCGGCCCTCGTCTCATGGCCGCGCGCGAGCACGCGGTCGGTGCCGACCGCGGCCGCAGCGGCGGCGAGCACTCCCGCGGCCGTCATCGCCGCGAAGGCGGCGAGCTGACTGAGCCGGTTGGGTGCGATCTGCTCGATCCGCAGGCTGAGCGGGTCGATGTGCGTCGCGATGTCGACCTCGGCGCCCTGCGGCTGGTGCGCCGCGACGCTCTCCGCGATCCGCGCCAGCGCATCCCGTTGGCGGGTCTCGACCCAGTCCTTCGTCGGTCCCACGAGCTGCACGACGATCACCGCCACGCCGTAGCTCGGCCCCCACTGGCTGCCGTGGTCGAGCAGCCCCACGAACATGCCCTCCCGGAGCCCCGCACCGTAGTACGGCGCGTCGGCAGCGGAGTAGCGCACGACCTCGCGCACGCCGCCCACATCGGCGGCGACGGCGCCGGCGAACGCGATGACGTCCTCGTCGACGAGCGAGTTGGCGGGCGTGAGCGGCGTCTCGTAGCCATAGGTGAAGGACACCGCGGTGCGGGTCGTGAACACGCCGTCGGCCGATGCCGCGAGCAGCGCGGTGAGGCCCGCCGTCACGGCGAGGATCGCGACCACCGCGTACCAGCGTCGCCGCATCGCGCCGAGCAGACCCCGCAGCGTCACGGGGCCACCGCCTCCGCGGGGACCGCGTCACGGATCTCGCCGCGCACCTCGTCCTCGATGATCCGGAGGACCTCGGTCTGCGCGCGCTCCCAGCCGTCCGGACGTGCCGTCGTCGAGGCGAAGCGCGCCCCCGTCTCGCGGTCGGGGCGATCGACCACCGCGGCGAGCGCCTCCGCGATCCCGCCCGGTGTCGGGCGCGCCCACGCGACAGCCGCGCTCGGAAGCCCGGCGCGCGCGTACTCGTTGTCGCCGATCACGGGCACGACGCCCGCCGCGAGCATCTCGTCGGCGATGAGCGTGATGTTGGTGAACGACAGGGCGACCCCGGCGACGCATCGGGCGTAGAGGTCGTTGAGCTCGGCGGGCGTCAGCCTGCCGTGCTGGGTCGCGGCGAACGGCAGGTCGGGCAGCCGGTCGCCGTACGTGTGGATCGGCACGTCGGGCCGCGCCGCGTGGAACCGCGCCAGCGCCAGGCGGGTGAGGTCCCAGCCGCGGCGGGCCACGCCCGGCCTCGCGAACGCCACGACGCCGTCGCGCGTGGCGTTCGGCGTCAGCCGGTAGACCGAAGTGTCGCAGCCGAAGGTGACGACCTCGGCGAGCACGCCGATCTCCTCGCGCAGCGCGCGCGCGACGGTCTCACCGAGTGCGATGCAGCGGAATCCGAACCGATAGCTGTCCTCGGCTAGGGCCGAAGCGGCACCGCGCGGGTGGAACCAGGGCTCATAGTCCTGGATGAAGTACAGCCGCCGCATCGGCGCGGTCCCCCGCGTGGCGAGCACGTGCGCGGTCTCCCAGGAGGAGGCGACGGCGGCGTCGACGCCGGTGATGCCGTCGTCCGCCGACCGCACCTCGGCGCGCATCCGCGGCCACCACGCGCGGATGACGCCCTCGTGGCGCCTCGTGTCGCCGCCGTAGTAGTCGGTGAGGAAGAGGATGCAGCGGTGCCCCGCCGCCTCAGCGGCCTCCACCATGCGGAAGAGGGTCGTGTGGCCGCCGGATCCCGGCCCGGGAGGAGTGAGCACCCAGCCGATCGTGAGCGGAGCGCCCTGCGGCGGCCTGTCCGCGGGCGCGGCGAGGTCCAGCAGCCCGGAGTCGGCGATGTCCTCGTCGTGCAGGGCGATCTCGGGCGCCGCGGCGCCGATCCGGTCGGACAGCCGTCGCACGGCGCGGCGGGCGAACTCCCTGGCCCCCTGACGGGCGAGCACGCGGGCGCCGGTGCCCAGCGCGCTCACGCCGCACTCCACGCGGACACCGGCAGGGCGGCCGGGACGGCGGAAGAGGTCGCGGTGGGCGTGACCGGCACGATGCGGAGCGGCTCGTACACGCCCGTCCGGCGCCAGCGACGCCATCGCGCGTTCGACCAGCGCCGGCGCAGCACGAGAGGCACGAACCCGGAGATCCGCGCGGCGGCGTGCGGCCACGTCGACGCACGCCGCCACGCGGACGCGAAGCCGCCCCCCTCGCGGGTGGCGAGGATGCCGGCGTCGAGCTCGAGCGCCAGGGCGCGCAGCTGCTCGGCCGTCTCCGTGATCCTGCCGCGGTCGACATCGCGGCGCGCGTAGCGCAGGGCGGCGAGCGCGACCCCGCGGCGCGCCGCCAGGCGCAGCGAGTCCGATCCCGCGAGCTGGTCGCACAGCGTCTCGAACGCCGCGTTCGCCTCGCGCAGGAAGACCATCGGCTCGTGGGCGTGCGTCGACAGGCTGCCGTCGTGCTCGCGGTGCCAGGCCTGGTCGCATCCCTCGAGGTAGGCGACGTCGGCGTGCGCGGCGATGCGCAGCCAGTGCTCCATGTCGTGCGTGTGGGCGAGTTCGCGCTGACCGCCGATCTCGTCGAGGATGCTGCGGCGCATGACGACCTCGGGGGACGTGATCACGTTGTCGCCGGAGGCGCAGCGGGCGGCGAGCCACGCGTGCCCCTGCCACACCGTCCACGCGGTCGCTCTCGTCCGGGCGGGGCCGCGGCCGTGGAGGAAGTGCAGCGGATGTCCGTAGACGAGACCGACCTCCGGAAGGTTCTGCAGGACGGCGGCCGCACGCTGCAGCGCTCCGGGCGTGAGCAGATCGTCGGCGTCCAGCCGCACGAGGTACTCCCCCGTCGCCGCCGCCAGCCCGCGGTTGAACGTGGCGACGGGGCCGCGATTGACCTCGTTCGCCAGGACGCGAACGCGTTGATCCTGCGCCGCGAGCCGGCGGATCACTGCGAGGCTGTCGTCCGTGGAGGCGTCGTCCACGACGATCACCTCGACCGCGACCCCGCCCTGGCTCAGCGCGCTGTGCACCGCCTGCTCGACGTAGCGGGCGTAGTTGAAGCATGGGATGACCACCGAGACCGTGGCCTCCCGCAGCGGCGGCTCCGGCGCCAGGCGCACCGCCTCGAGCGCTGCCGCGTGCGCGTCGTGGATCCTGCGTGACATGTGTCCCCCTCCGTCCTTGAGCAAGAGCGGGAGCGGAGCGGGGTGATACGCCACGCGCGAAGTGTCCGGGCGGCGAGGGCCTCAGCCGACGCGCCCGAGCTCGCGCGCCGCGTCGCGCTCGCCCGCCGGCTGCGTCTGAGGTGCGCGCAGGCCGCGCACGCGCGTGCGTCCCCATCTCCACATCAGCGCGAGGTACACGGCGACGGCGCTCGCGCCACCGGACAGCAGCTCGATGACGGCACCGTCGACGAGGTGGCTCACACCCGCCGCGACGCCGCCCGCGGCGATCGCCGCGACGGTCGGCCACGCCATCTCCCGAAGAACCGACCGGACGCGCACCCGTGCCATGCGCAGCATGACCGCGAAGGCGGGAAGCACGACGAGCACCGCCACCCCGATCTGGGACAGCCCGGCTCCGACGATGCCGTAGAGATGCGTCGCGGGGATGAGCGCGGAGATCAGTGCGACGGCCCACGCGCACTGGATCCAGAACACCAGGCCGGACCTGCCACGGGAGTAGAGGAAGCCCGTGGCGACGTCGAACAGCACGCGGATCGCTCCGAACGCGCCGAGGGCCGCCAGAGCGGGCGCCGCGGGGAGCCACTTCTCGCCGTACACGACGCCGATCACCTGCTCGCTCAGGACCGCCAGCACCACGCCTGCCGGGAAGGCGCCCGCCCAGGCGATGCCCGTGACGCGCGCCAGCATGTCGTCGGCGTGGTTCTTTCCCGCGCTCGAGAACAGCGGGAGAGAGATGGATCTCACCATCTGCGACAGCGCGCTCATCGGCCAGTTCGAGACGTTGAAGGCAAGCGTGTAGAAGCCGAGCGCCGTCACGCCGACCACGGTGCTGATCACGACCTTGTCGGCGCCGAGCAGCAGCCATGCGACGAGGTTCGCGAGCGCGACGGGTGCGCCGAAGGCGACGATCGGTCGCAGCAGCGCGAGATCCAGTCCGAACCGCGGCCTCACCTTCGCCGCGACGAACTGCAGCACGAGACTGACCGCCTGCGCGCTCACCCTGCCCACGGCGAGGCTGACGACTCCCCATCCGAGCCCGATGAGCACGAGCGTCACGGCGGTCGAGACGACGAAGTCCACGGCCGAGATCGCGAACAGCTCGCGCTGCTGGAAGCGCCGCATCAGCAGCGCGTAGGGCACGACTCCCGCGCCGCCGAGCACGACCGTCACGGCGAGCACGGCGATCGCCGGCGCCGCGTCGGCGCTGCCGAGCAGTTCGGCCAGCGGCGCCGCCCAGAGGATCGCACACGTCGTGATGGCCGCTCCCAGCACCAGCCCCAGCGTCGCGATCGTGGGGATCTTCGGCTCGGGATCCTCGCTGCGCACGATCTCGGCGGACAGCCCCAGATCGACGAGCGTGAGCAGCACCGCCTGCGCCGCCAGCGCCACCGCATAGATCCCGAACTCCTCCGGAGTGAGGATGCGGGCGAGGATGATGCCGACGACGACGCCGCCGAGACGCAGAACGATGTTGCTCATTCCGCTCCAGCCCGCGGCGGCGGCGACGCTGCGACGCGCGGTCATGTCGCCGCCGCGCTCGCCGGCTGCGGTCCCGCCGCACTCTGGGCGCGTCGCGCACGCCAGCCGTACAGCGTGCGCGCCGCGTAGAACTTCGGCAGCCGCGCGGTCGTGCCCAGCGCCCGCAGCGCCGAGGCCGTGCGCCGGCCCCCGCGCGCATGCACCTCGGTGTACAGATCGGCGAGCTGACGCGCGCGTGCCTGCAGGCTGTACCGCTCCCGCACGATCCGCCGACCGAGGGCGCCCAGGCGCGCGCGCTCATCCTGTGACATCTCCAGGAGCCGCTTCAGGAGGTCCGCACAGCGCCCCACGCCGTCCACGCCGTCCGCGAGCCCGTACCACCCCTGCGCGAAGAACGTGTGCTGCGTCGTCTCGTCCAGGAGCGACCAGAACGCCTGCTGCCCCTGCACGAGGAGCGGCTTCCCGAAGGCCATGGCGCGCAGCGCCGATCCGCCCATGCCCACGGCGATGTCCGCCGCGCGATAGTACGGCCGGGGGTCCGACCGCTCGCCGAGGAGCACGACGACGTCGCGACCGGCTTGGGCGTTGGCGGCCGCCACGGTCCGCTCGAGTTCGGGGCGGAGGGGGCCGTCGCCCACGACGGCGACCCGGAACCGGTGATCGCGGCCGAGCCGCCCAGCGGCTGCGGCGAGCGCGTGCAGGCCCTCGATCTTCAGGTGCGCCGAGATCCTGCTGACGACGACCACGAGCAGTTCGTCGTCGTCGGCTCCGCATTCGCGGCGCGCCGCCGCGGCGCGCTCGTCCGACACCGTGTCCGGAGAGAACGAGGTCGTGTCGACCGGGACCTCGAGCAGGTGCAGGTCGGGACGCTCGGCGCGCTCCTCCTCGTAGATCGAGTTCATGCAGACGGTCATCGGCAGGGACTTCGGCAGGAAGTACGTGACCTGGACGTCGTTCTCCGATGCCAGCATGGGGGTGCCGAGCAGGGTGTTGGGGCCCAGCATGGCGTCCATGGTCGTCGGCCACTCGTACGAGTGCACGAGGTCGATGTCGAGCCGTCGCACGAGCGACGTCATCTCGCGGATGCGGCGCGGCGAGGGTGCACCCAGGTTCAGCTTCGTGAGGTGCAGCTCGAGCCCCCGTGCGCGGGCGTCGTCGACGAGCACGCCGTCCGGCGCGTAGACGGCGACGTCGAATCCCGGCATGTTCGCCACGGCCTCGGCATACTCGAGCGCGTTGATCTGGCTCCCGCCGATCTCGAAGTGATGGGGCGTGACGAGAACCCTCATCCGCGCGCCCCCGCCAGCGACACCGCACGCACGAGAGCGTCGGCGACCTGCTCCTGCTGACCGGCGGTCAGGTGCGGGAACATCGGCAGCGACAGGATCCGGTCGCCGGCCGCCTCGGCGACAGGGAACTGTCCCCGGGAGTAGCCGAGATCGGCGTAGGCCGCCGTCAGGTGCAGCGGGTGGGGATAGTGGATGGCCGCGCCGATGCCGGCCTCCGCGAGCGCCGCCATGACGCGCTCGCGATCGTCGACCTGCACGATGTACAGGTGCCAGACATCGACGTTGCCCGGCCGCGTGACCGGCGTCGCGACCCCCGGGAGGTCGCGGAGCAGCTCCGCATACCTCTCGGCCGCCGCACGGCGAGCCGCGTTCCACGCGTCGAGCCGCCGCAGCTTGGCGCGCAGCGTGACGGCGTGGACGGCGTCGAGACGGGAGTTGACGCCGACGTGGTCGTGCACGTACTTCACGGTGCTGCCGTGCGCGGCGACCGAGCGGACGTACTCGGCGATCCGGTCGTCGTTCGTCAGCACGGCGCCCGCGTCGCCGCTCGCGCCCAGGTTCTTGCCCGGGTAGAAGCTCGTCGCGGAGACCCGCCCGACCGCGCCCGCGCGTCCCGCCGGCGACGTCGCTCCCTGAGACTGCGCGCCGTCCTCCACGAGCACGAGGTCGTGCCTCGTCGCGATCGCGGAGAGCGCGCCGAGATCGGCCGTCTGCCCGTAGAGGTGGACGGGCGCGATCGCCCGGGTGCGCGGGGTGATCGCCGCCTCCACCGCCTGCGGATCGATCAGCAGGTGCTCGTCGACGTCGACGAACACCGGCACGGCTCCGGTCCGCGACACCGCCTCGGCCGTGGCGATGAACGTGTTCACCGGGACGATCACCTCGTCGCCGGGGCCCACGCCCACCGCGCGGTATGCGAGCTCGAGCGCATCCGTGCCGTTTCCCACGCCGATCACATGACGGACGCCGCTGTACGCGGCGAACTCCTGCTCGAAGCCGGCGACCTGCGCACCGCCGATGTACTCGGCGTCGGCGAAGAGCCGGCGCCACACGGGCAGCACATCGTCGGCGATCTCGGCCGCCTGGGCCTTCAGGTCGAGAAAGGGAACGCTCATTCGGATCATGTCTCCTCGTCGGGGCGGGGTTCGGGTCGGGCCGGGCGGTCAGTCGGTGCCCGATGCGGCGGGCGTGGTGACGGTCACGCTGCGGATGGTCGCCACGGGGGCGGTGCCACCGGACTCGTTGGCGCCGACGATCACTCCCACACGCGGGGAGGCGATCTGGCGCGTCACGGAGCCGAGGTCCGACCACGTCGTGCCGCCGTCCGTCGAGTACGCCGCGGAGATGACGCCGCCCGTGCGCTGCAGGCGCAGCAGCATCTCGGTCTGCGGCGTGACCGCGATCCCGGGCGCCGTCGCGGCGCCGCCGGACTCGGTCACGAACACCGTGCGGTTGCCGCCCAGCCACGAGTTGTAGTTGCGCGTCACCTGCACGTAGTCGTCGTCCGAGCCGTACACGACGAGGCCGGCCTGCTGGTGATTCGCCGAGGGATCGAAGCGCAGCGACAGTTCGACCGCAGACCAGGTGCCAGGAAGGTTCCGGAACACGCTGTTGCGCGTGCTGTTCAGCCCGCCCCACAGGTCGCCCGGCCCGGCCGCGATCTCGAGTCCGTCCGCGCCGTATGTGACCCCGGCGGTCTGCTCGGTGTCGCGAGCGGTCCCGCCGGCCGTGCGGGCCAGGAAGTCCCACCCGGCCTGAAGCAGCGCGGGGCGGTTCAGGCCGCCGAACGCGAAGACCTGGCGCTCCGGAACCGGATCCGGATCGGGATTCGGGGCGGCGACCGTCACGCCCGCGTAGTGCAGGGTGGCGAGCGGGTTGCCCGACGTCGAGCCGGTGACGTTCACCGCCAGGCGCGCGTTCAGGATGTCCCGTCCCACGGTGCCGACGGTCTGCCAGGTCGCGCCCTCATCCGTCGACACGAGCCCGGTGATCGTGCGTGCCGCGGGGTCGCGATCCAGCCGCAGCGTGAGCTCCGTGGCATTCGTCATCCTGCGCGGCAGGTCGGCGGCGGTGCCGCCGGTCTCGCTGATGAAGGCGACCGCGTGGCCACCCACGCTGGAGTTGTGCGCACGGGTCAGCTCGACGTAGTCGTCGTCATCCCCGTAGAGCACGATCCCGGCGTGCTGATAGTCCGCGGTGGGCGCGAAGCTCAGCCGGACCCGTGCGCTCTCCCAGTCCTCCGGCAGATCACGGAAGAGCGTGTTGCGGGTGTTGTTCGCCCCCTGCCACAGGTCTCCCGTGTCCACGGGGATCCGCAGACCCGACGAACCGTACTGCACCGTCGGTCCCGTCGTCTGCTCCGTGTCGCGGGCCGTCCCTGAGGCGCGCCGCGCGAGGAAGTCCCAGCCGTCCGCGAGCAGAGCGGACCGGTTCGCGTAGTCGAACGGCAGGATCTCCTCGCGGTCGCCCGGCTCGGGGATCGGCACCGGCGTCTGCGTCGGCGGTGGGGTGGGCGTCGGGGTGGGCGTGGGCGTCGGCGTGGGCGTCGGGGTGGGCGTGGGCGTGGGCGTCGGACCCGTGCCGCCCGCGGTGATCCGCACGTCCGAGAACGTCGCGGACGGCAGACCGGCCGGAGAGGCGCCGGTCACCAGTGCGAGCCGGGCCTGGCCGACCGGCGCCGTGAACGCGCCGACCTCCGTCCAGGTCGCACCGGCGTCGGACGACACCTCTCCCCTGATCGAGCCGCTGACCGCGTCACGCGTGAGCTTCAGCTGCACGGTCGTCGCGCTCACCGCGACCCGATCGGCCGCGGCGGCGCCGTTCGCCTCGCGCACGAGCGCGACGCCGTTCCCGCCGCCCCCGTTGAAGACGCGGGTCAGGGCGACGTAGCGATCGTCGTGCTCGTAGATCGCGATGCCCGCCTGCTGATTGCCACGGTCGGGGTCGAAGGTCACCTGCGCCTGCACGGTGCTCCAGGCCTGGGGCAGGTCGCGCAGCAGGGTGTCCCGTGTGTCGTTCGCACCGGCCCACAGGTCACCGTCCCCCACGGGGATCCGCACGCCGCGTGACGTGTACCGGATGGGAGCGCTCGAGGCGGCGCTCTCCGTGTCGCGCGTCGCACCTCCCGGCGTCCGCGCGGCGAAGTCCCATCCGTCCGCCATCAGCGCGGTCCGGTCGGCGTAGTCCATGGGCAGGATCTCCATGCCCTCCTGCGCGACCAGGAACGTGACGGGCACCTTCAGGACGTTCGCGCTGCCGGTGGACGTGAGCGAGATCGAGGCGCGGTGGACACCGGCGCCGAGGCCCTCCGGATCGGCCTGCACCGTGACGGCGCCGGCGCCGGTGCCCGACGCGGGCGACAGCGCCAGCCAGTCGGCGTCGTCGTGCGCCTGCCAGGACAGCGTTCCGCTGCCTCCGTTGGCGATCTGCAGCGTCTGAGCGGGCACGTCCTCGCCCGACTCGGCGGAGAAGCGCAGCGCGGTCGCATCGGCGGTCACGCGGGGCGGCGGGGCGCTCGTCAGCGCGACCTCGACGCGCTGGGACTGCAGCGCGAGCGGCGTCGAGAACGTGACGGTGGCGGGGCTCCCGGACGTCGTGAACGGTCGCGACGCCCCGCCGACCTTCACGTCGGCGGCATGCTGCCCCGGAGGCAGCTGCACCGTGAACGTCACCTGGTCGTCGGGCCCGACGGTGGGCTCGAACTGGCGCAGCGGCGACGTCGGCAGCGCGAGGCGGCGGATGTCGAAGCCGAGCGAGCCGCTCGTGGCGGTGTAGCCCGAGACGACCGTCCGATCCCGCTGCAGGATGTAGGTCGTCACAGCGCCCATCGGCGCGGTCCAGACGTCGTGATCGGCGACCGAGGCGATCGTTCCGGCGTCGTTCGTGAAGTCGTGCAGGACGAAGTGCGCCCATCCCCCTTCGGCCTCGGCGCGATCGACGATCGAGGTCAGATCGGCGGGCGGCAGCGGCTCGTGCTCGGGGGAATTGAAGCTCTTGAGGTTCATGAAGTCCGCGGGCGTGGGCGACTCGAGCTCGTTGATGTTGTAGCCTCTGGCGGACAGGTAGTAGTTCGACGCGACGACGCCGTACTCGATGTCGCGGAAGCCGCACGGCCACACGAGCGAGATCACGTCGTGGATCGTGCCGGTGGCCATCACGGCGCCGTCGATGTTGTCCTCGATCTCGTCGACGAGCGTCGAGCGCCCCACGCGCTCGCAGTAGTGGCTCACGAGGTGCGAGCCGAGTTCGTGCCCTTCCGCATGCAGCTGCGCATACCGCGCGGGAGGCGTCGTGCCGTTCATCACGAACGTGCCGCGCGCGTCGCTCTGCGTCAGCTCGACGGCACCGGACGAGCGGCCGTCGTCCGTCGACACGCTGAAGGCGCCGGCGTGGTCGTCCCGCCAGGTCGCGACGCGCACGGGGACGTCGGGGTTCACGACCGCGGCGACGGCGACCTGTGCGGATCCGGCCTGGCCGGCGACGGTCACGGCGATCGAGGCGTCGTGCACGCCGGCGGGCAGCGCCGCGCAGTCGACGGTCGCGGTGATCTGCGCCGGCGTGACGCCGGCGGCGGCCGAGAGCTGCACCCAGGGCACGCTGCTCGAGGCCGTCCAGTCCAGCTCCCCGGCACCCCAGCTGACGATGGACACCGTCTGCTCGGCCGCGCAGGCCTGACCCTGGACCGCGGCGAAGGCAAGCTGCGACGGCGAGACCTCGAGGTCGCCCGCCTGAGTGCTGGCGGGCGCGACGGCGGCGGGTGCGACGGCCGCGGGCACCGCGGGGACCGCCGCCGCCGGAAGCGGAGCGGCCGCGGCGGGAACGCCGGCACCCGTCACCGCGACGCCGCCGGCGCTCAGCACGACGGCGAGCACGAGCGCGAGCGGAGAACGGCTTGGTCTGCCGCGCCGAGCCTCCCGCCGTGAAGGGTCCCGCGCAGGAAGGTCGCTCACGCGGGCACTCCCGCCGCGGCGGGCTCGTCGAGGTCGGCCACGACGCGCCCCACGGGCACCGGCACCCCGGAGCGCTGAGCGCTCTCCGACGCGGCGGTCAGAATCGACAGGACGCGGAGTCCGGCGCTGCCGTCCGTGCGGGCGTCCCGCCCCTCTCGGATGGCGGCCGCGAACTCGGTGACGACGCCGCCCAGCGCTTCGCGCTCGGGAAGCGCCGGCGACCACGTGTCGCCGAGGCGGTAGGACACGCGCGCGGTCTGCGCGTCGTCGGCGCCGATGTCGACGCCGCGGTCGAACACGCTGAGCCGCTGCTGCGGGTTGAGGTCGTCCCAGACCAGCGTCCGGCGCGTGCCGCCGATCACGAGACGACGGATCTTCGTGGGGCTGAGCCAGTTGACGTGGATGTGGGCGATCCCGCCGCCCGGCAGCTGCATCGAGAGATATCCAATGCACGCCCGGCCGGTGCCGAGCGGATCGGCGCCCCGTGCCGTCACATCGGTCGTGGGCAGGCCACCGGGCAGCACGAAGTCGAGGATCGACAGATCGTGCGGCGCGAGGTCCCACAGCACGTCCACGTCGGGCTGCACGAGGCCGAGGTTGATGCGGGTGGAGTCGACGTACAGGATGTCACCGAGCGCTCCCTCGGCGATCATGTCGCGGACGCGCAGCACCGCCGGCGTGTAGCAGTAGGTGTGATCCGTCATCAGCACGAGACCGCGCTCGCGGGCGCGGGCGACCATGTCCGCCCCCGCCGCGTCGCTGTCGGCGAGCGGCTTCTCGACCATCACGTGCTTGCCCGCATCGAGAGCGCGGCACACGAGGGCGTGATGCGTGCGCGCGGGGGTCGCGATCGCGACGGCGTCGATCAGAGGATCGGACAGGATTTCGTCGATGTCGGTCGTGACCGGCGCGCCGCCCACCGACTCGGCCACGCGCCGCGCGCGCTCCCGGTCCAGGTCGCACACGGCGGCGAGGTTCCAGTCGTCGGAGGTGCGGAAGTTGCGGGCGAGGTTCGGGCCCCAGTAGCCGGCGCCGATGACCGCCGCGTTGTATCTCCCTGTCACGGTCTCACTCCTTGTGCGTGGGTGCTGACGCGCCCGATCAGATGCCGACCATCACGGTCTGCGCAAGAACAGAGGGGCCCCGTGGGGCCCTGATACGAAAGGACCGAGATGTCCCCCTCCCCCGTCATCGCGGCGACGGCCGATGTGTCCCCCGACGCCGTCATCGGCGATCGCACGCGCGTGTGGCACCTGGCGCAGATCCGCGAGCACGCACGGCTCGGCGCGGACTGCATCGTCGGTCGCGGCGCCTACATCGGTCCGGGCGTGGTGATGGGAGATGCGTGCAAGGTGCAGAATCACGCGCTCGTCTACGAGCCGGCCCGGCTGGGCGACGGCGTGTTCATCGGACCGGCGGTCGTGCTGACGAACGACGAGTTCCCGCGCGCCGTCACCCCGGACGGACACCTCAAGAGCGCGGACGACTGGCACGCTGTCGGCGTCACGATCGAGCAGGGCGCGTCGATCGGCGCCCGCGCGGTCTGCATCGCCCCCGTCACGGTGGGCGCCTGGGCGTTGGTCGCCGCGGGCGCCGTCGTCACGAAGGACGTGCCGGCGCACGCCCTGATGGTGGGCGTCCCCGCTCGTCGCATCGGCTGGGTCGGACGCGCGGGCCGCCCGCTGGAGCACAACGGCGACGAGTGGATCTGCCCCGCCACGGGAGAGCGCTACCGCGAACAGGACGGCGCGCTCGCCGCGGTCGATCTGTCCGTCACCTCGGCGTGATCTCGACGGGCGGCGCGTACGCGCGCCGCCCGTCGGGTCGGTGCCTGCCCGCCGAAGGGGCGAGCGATGCGGCGCGCCCCGCCCGCCGCCCGAGGCGTGTCAGGCGAACTGGCCGCCCGCTGCGAACCCGGGCAGGATCGAGCGCCCGGCGACCCGCTCGCGCCGCTCCAGGCGGGCGAGGATCTGCTGCGGCGTGCTGAGGCGGCCGCGGAACCAGCGGACGAGGTCGGCGACGCCGGCCTCGAAGGGCATTGCAGCCGTGAAACCCGTCAGCTTGTGCACGAGCCGGCCATCCCCCACCAGGTGCTTCGCTTCGCCGGGACGCGGATCGATGTGGAGGGGGACCAGGTCGGGGCGTCCCACCAGCCGGGCCACCGTCTCGGCCAGCGCGCCGAGGGAGATCTCCCGTCCCGAGCCGAGGTTCACGGAGCGTCCGATCGCGGCGTCGCACTCGGCGATCGTCGCCAGGCCGCGCGCGAGATCCATCACGTGCATGAAGTCGCGCGTCTGGCGCCCGTCGCCGGGGACGAGCGCGGGCAGACCGCACAGGTTCCGGAGGATCGTGAGCGGAAGCATCTCGCCGCTGTCACCCTCGAAGTGGCTGCGGGGCCCGTACGCGCTGAAGGGACGCACCACGGTCGTGGGCAGACCGTGCTCGCGGTGGGCCGCGCGCACATACGCCTCGCCCGCGAGCTTGGATGCGCCGTAGGCGGTCGCGGGGCGCGTCGGGTGTCGCTCGTCGACGCGCGTGCGCTGCGAGGAGCCGAAGACGTCGCTCGTGCTGACGTGCACGAAGCGCTGGACGTGCGCGGTCCGCGCGCGCTCGACGAGACCGAGGGTCGCCGTCGCATTGACATCGTGGTTCTCGACGGGGTCCTGCGCGGCCTGCCTGGCGCTGAGACACGCGAGATGGAACACGACATCCGCATCGTCCACCGTTCCGAGCCCCGCCTCGGTGCGGATGTCGGCCTCGACGATCCGCACGCGCGGATCGGATGCCCACCGCAGGACGTTCGCGCGCCGTCCGTTCGCGAACGAGTCGACGATCGTGACCCGCGTCGCGCGGCGGCGATTGACGAGTTCGTCGACGAGATGGCTGCCGATGAAACCCGCGCCGCCCGTGACGACGATGCGCGCCCCGGCAAGGGACGTCATGCGATCGCCCCGGCGCCACGCGACGCAACGCTGAGTCGCTCTGCCACGAAGTTCTCCCCGCTCGTACGCGGGAGCATGACGCGCCCGCCCTCACCGCCGCGGATGCGACCGGCGAAGTGAGAGAGCGCAGAAGGCGTGTGCTGATACGGTCGCCGGCGAGCCGGCCCGGCTCACGCCTCGAAGTGGGGCGTGATGAACTCGCGCAGGTCGCCGTCGACGCGCACGACGAGCCGCACGGTGGACAGGCCGGGCTCGACGTCGGCGAATGCGAAGCGGCCCTCGCCGCCCATCTCCGCCGCCCATTCCCTGTCGCCCTGCGACAGGCGCGCCGCGA
>NZ_JAPSJA010000163.1 GCF_031178525.1 Microbacterium sp. | reverse complement strand
CTGGCCCCCGTCGTCGACGCCAGCACCGTCGTGCACGACGCGTCGGACATCCCGAGCTCCGTGATGTTCCTGCAGCTGGTGGACCCCGCGATCGCGGAGGATCCGCACGTCGTGATCGAGCGCTGGCGGCAGAACAACACGATCACCGACAGATCGCCGGCGCCGCGACCGCGGCTGAAGAAGGCCGGCACGCTGCGTGCGATCATCGGCCAGGGGCCGAGCGACGCCATGGCGCTGGACCTGCGCACGCAGGGACCGCACGCGCTCGTCGGCGGCACGACCGGCGCCGGAAAGTCCGAGTTCCTGCAGGCGTGGGTGCTCGGCATGGCCGCCGCCCACAGCCCCGACCGGGTGACCTTCCTGTTCGTCGACTACAAGGGCGGATCCGCGTTCGCCGACTGCGTCGAGCTGCCGCACTCCGTCGGCCTCGTCACCGACCTGAGCCCGCACCTCGTGCGCCGTGCGCTCACGAGCCTCCGCGCCGAGCTGCAGCACCGCGAGCATCTGCTCAACCGGAAGAAGGCGAAGGACCTGCTGGAGCTCGAGAAGCGCCAGGACCCCGAGTGCCCTCCGGCGCTGGTCCTGGTGATCGACGAGTTCGCGGCGCTCGCATCGGAGATGCCGGAGTTCGTCGACGGCGTCGTGGACATCGCGCAGCGCGGACGCTCGCTCGGCATCCACCTGATCATGGCGACGCAGCGCCCGGCCGGCGTGATCAAGGACAACCTGCGCGCCAACACCAACCTGCGCATCGCGCTGCGCATGGCGGACGAGTCCGACTCGCGCGACGTGGTCGACGACGAGATCGCGGCATCGTTCCCGGCATCGCTGCCCGGCCGCGCGATCGCCAAGACGGGTCCGGGCCGTCTCGTGCCCTTCCAGTCGGCGTACGCCGGCGGCTGGACGGCGACGGACGAGACCCCCGTGGCCGAGGTGCGCGTCGCCGAGCTGCGCTTCGGAGCGCGCAGCGACTGGGAGCCGGACCGGCCGGCCGAGTCGGACGCGCACGAGGAGGACCTGGGGCCGAACGACCAGAAGCGCATCGTGTCGACGCTGATCCGGGCAAGCGACGTCGCCGGGCTGCCGCGCCCGCGCCGGCCGTGGCTCGACGACCTCGCGCCGCTCGTGGATCTGCGCGACCTGGCGAGCGAGGGCGACACGCGCATCCCGTTCGCACTCCTCGACGTGCCCGAGAAGCAGCTGCAGGAGCCTGCGGCGTTCGTTCCCGATCGCGACGGCTCGATGGTGGTCTACGGCACATCCGGCTCGGGCAAGTCCACGCTGCTGAAGACCCTCGGCACGGCGGCCGGCATGCGCCCCGACCTCGGTCGCGTGCAGGTGTACTGTCTCGACTTCGCGTCGGGCGCGCTGGGCGCGCTCGCGTCCCTGCCGCACGTCGGCTCGGTCGTCGACGGTGCGGACGTCGAGCGCATCCAGCGACTGTTCCGCACGCTCGACGGCGAGCTCGATCGCCGTTCCGCCGCGTTCTCGGCCGCCAGCGCCGCGACCGTGCAGGAGTACCGCGAGCTCGTGGACCCCACGATGCCGCGCATCGTGCTGCTGATCGACAACTACCCCGAGTTCAAGAAGGACTGGGAGGTGGCGCCCGGCCGCGGTCCGTTCTACCGGACGTTCATGCGCATCCTGGGCGAGGGACGTCCCCTGGGCGTCCACACCGTGATCACGGCCGACCGCGGCAACGCGGTGCCGAGCGCCGTCGCCGCGAACATCTCGCGCCGCGTCGTGCTGCGCATGGGCGAGCCCAGCCAGTACATGCTGCTGAGCGTCCCGCGCGACATCCTGGACGAGCAGTCGGCCCCGGGCCGCGCGGTCGTCGACGGGCACGAGGCGCAGATCGCCGTGCTGGGCGGCACCGCGAACGTCGTGGAGCAGACCAAGCTGCTGACCGAGCTCGGAAACCGGCTGCGCGCGCAGGGCGTGCGCGATCTGCCCGAGATCGGCGCCCTGCCGACCATGGTGCCGGCGGACGAGATGCCGGCTCAGGTCGAGGGGATGCCGGTGTTCGGCGTCGCGGACGACACCCTCGCGCCGCGCGGATTCGAGCCGCTCGGATCGTTCGTCGTGACGGGCCCGCCGGCATCCGGAAAGACCAACGCCCTGAAGGCGCTGGTGGCGGCCGTGGAGCGCTTCGACCCGGATGTGCGGCTCTACCACTTCGGCAGCCGCCGCGCGGAGCTCAAGGAGTTCCGCCCGTGGGTCGCGAGCGCGACCCGTCCCGAGGACGAGAAGGAGCTCGCGACCGAGCTGGCGGAGCTGGTCGCCGAGGAGTCGCCCGAGAGCCGGATCATGATCGTCATCGAGGACATGCCGCACCTCGCCGACGGCCCGGCGGACCGGCCGATGCGCGCGCTGCTGCAGGCGATGAACAACAGCGACCACCTGCTCGTCGGCGAGGCCGAGATCAGCCGCGCGTCGGGCAGCATCGGGGTGCTCGGCGAGTGGAAGATGGGCCGCCAGGGGATCGTGCTCAAGCCCGACACGTACGACGGCGACGCGATCTTCAAGACGCCGTTCGGCCGCGTGAAGCGCTCGGACTTCCCTGTGGGCCGTGGCATCTTCGTGCAGGCCGGCCAGAGCGTGACGATGCAGATCCCGTTCGTGCCGGACGCGCCCGCGGCAGAACCCGCCGCCGCGGCGGCGACCGCGGGCGAAGCCGCGCCCGCTGCCGGTCCCGCGTCCACGGGCGAAGCGGCGCCGGCGGGCGATTCGCGGCGTGCGCGGCGGGTGGCCGACCCCGTATCGGCCGACACCGTGGTGAGCCCCGTCACGACATCCACGCACGGGGAGTGATACCCGGGGTACCCCTCCCCGTGTGCGAGACGGCAAACGTTCGTTAGCCTCGTCGCAGAGGCCATGGGGGCCTGGAGTACGAAGAACGCTGGGAGGCGATTTTCATGGCCGGACACGATTTCGGTGCAACATACAGCGAGATGGAAGGCGCGGCCGCGAAGCTGCGCGACGGTCGCAGCACGATCGGCGACACGCTGAAGGAGCTGCAGGGCATCATCGACGAGCTCGTCGAGGACGGGTTCAAGACCGAGAACGCCTCGGGCGCGTACCAGACCGCCTACCAGGAGCTCACGAGCAGCCTGGACGACGCATCGGAGGCCGTGAACGACATGGCCGAGGCGCTCGACAAGATGGCGGACCAGATCCGCGACACGGACGCCAGCATGGCGGGCGGCGCCTGAGCCCAGCCTTCGCCAGGGGCCGTGGTGCCCGGTCAGGAGACCGGCACCACGGCCCCTGGCCTTTCCGTCGGGCGGCCAGCGGCGCTGAATAGGATCGGGGACATGAGCGGGTCACAGAGCTACTGGTACAACTTGCGCACCCAGTCGGTGGAGACGGCGGACGAGCGCCCGTCGGACGAGGTGATCGGGCCGTTCGCGACGGCGCAGGAGGCGGAGGATTCCCCGGCCGTGCTGATCGAGCACGCCCGCGCCTGGCTCGAGAGCGACGAGAGCGAGCCGTATCGCGCGATGGCCGATAACGACGACAGCTCCGGCCTCGCGTAGCGGCGGCCCCATGAGAGCACATCGCGCGCTCGCCGCGCCCCTCGCTCTCGTGCTCGCGGCGGCTCTTGCGGGCTGCGCGCCCACGCTGCCGGACTCGGTCGTGCCGGGCACCGAGGTGACCGTGGGCTGGGATGGGCGGTTCACGGCGGCGAACGCCGCCTCGGTCACCACGGCGACCCCGGGCAACATCGACATCGCGGAGATGACCCGCGCCGGCTTCGGCGACAGCGTCGACGGCGAGATCGAGCCGGACCCGAGCTTCGGATCCGTCACGATCACGAGCGAGGAGCCGTTCACGGTGCGGTACGACCTCGCCGAGCCCGCCTGGTCCGACGGCATCCCGCTCGACGCCGCCGACCTGCTGCTCGGCTGGGCCGCGGCGTCCGGCTACTTCTCTCCCGACGGCTTCGACCCCGACGCGCACCGCGACGGGAACGGGGTCTTCCAGCCCGTCGAGGACGTGCCGTGGTTCGATGCGGTGCCGAGCGACCTGCGCAGGTCCGACGAGGTGCCGGAGATCGATGAGTTCGCCCGCGCGATCGACGTGACGTTCAGCGAGCCGGTGCGCGACTGGCAGGGGGCGCTGACCGTGCCCGTTCCGGCCCACGTCGCCGGAGACCTGGCGTTCGGGATCGACGACGACATGGAAGCGAAGCAGGCCGTCATCCGGGCGATCCTCGACGAGGATCTCGGCGCTCTGGAGGAGCTCGCGGCGGTCTGGAACGAGGGCTTCTCGATCGACCCCTCGGGCGATGTCGCGGGCGACCTGCTGATCTCCAGCGGCCCGTTCCGCGTCGAGAGCGTCCGCACCGCGGACGGGGCCCAGACCGTGAGGCTGGTGCCCAACGCGGCCTTCCGCGGCGCGGCCACGCCGCAGGTCGCCCGGGTCGACCTCGTGCCGCCCGGCGACGATCCGGTCGCCGCGATCGGCGATCAGCTCGACGTGGCGCAGATCGAGCCGGACAGCGCGAACCGGGCGGCGGTCCGCGAGCTCGAGCGCACCGACCACGTGGTCGAGACCCAGCACGACGGCACGCTGTGGGCGATGCTGCTGAACCCGTCGGGGATCTTCGCGCAGCACCGCTCGCGCACCGCGTTCATCCATGCGGTCTCCGCGAATGCGTTGATCGAGGGCGGGGCGGGCGAATGGGCTCAGGCGTACACGGCATCCACGTCGATGCTCTCAGCACCCGGATCTGCCGCGTACGACATCGCGAACGAGGACGCAGGTTTCGCGGAGGCGCTCGCCTCGCCGGACGGACGGCCCGAGGAGGAGCGGCAGGCGGCGGGCGTCGCGGCGGGATCCCGGGTCTGCGTGCTGTACGA
Source organism: Microbacterium sp. (assembly GCF_031178525.1). Taxonomy (GTDB): domain Bacteria; phylum Actinomycetota; class Actinomycetes; order Actinomycetales; family Microbacteriaceae; genus Microbacterium. Next base: position 663 of record NZ_JAPSJA010000163.1, on the reverse strand, counting down.
CCGCGCCAGCGAGTTCGCGGCGGGCGCGTTCGCCGCCCTCAGCGCCGCCGCGCGCGAGGGCGGCTGGGGAGTGACCGACTGCGGCAGCGAGGACTTCGACGAGGCGGTGGCGAAGCGCACATGGGATGCCGTGATCGCGCGCGTGCCGATCCCGGTCACGCCCGCACAGATCGCTGCGCAGTGGGGCACCGAGGGCGCCGAGGCCATCACCCGGCAGGCGGACCCGGAGCGGGACGAGCTCATCGACACGCTGTCGCGCACGTCCGACGTGTACGAGGCGCGCGCGGTGCGCGCGCAGATCGAGGCGACGATCGTCCGCGCCGCCGTCGCACTGCCGATCGCGGCGAACCCGCGCGTCACGATCCTGGATCGCGACGTCGCCGGCGTCACCCCCCGACCCGGCGCGCCGGGCTCGCTCACGTCCGGCGCCGCGCAGTGGTCGGTGGTCCCGTGACGGGGCGCGCTGCCCGGGGTCAGGTCCCCATCGCGAGCCGCCGCGGTCAGCGCCTAATGTCTCGAGGGGAGGTGTTCCGCCATGGGGATGATGTTGCCGAATGAGCTTGTCTGGGTGATGGAGAAGCTTGGTTTCGAGTGGCCGGATATCGATGAGGACGAGGTGCGTAAGGGTGCGGTTCTGCTGCGCAATTACGGGTCGGATCTCGA
>NZ_JAPSJA010000162.1 GCF_031178525.1 Microbacterium sp. | reverse complement strand
GACCTCGGACCTCGTGGGCGAGCTCGTGAGTGACGGACTCGTCGTCGAGCAGGGCACGCGGCAGGGGTCGCGGCCCGGCAAGCCCGCGATCCTCGTGGACCTCGACCGCGAGGGGCTGCAGGTCGTGGGCCTCGACCTCTCCGACGACCGCGAGTACCGCGGCGCCGTGATCGACCTCGCCGGCACCGTGATCGAGCGACGCACGCTGCCGCGCCCCGCGGACGGCGACGCCGAGGGAGCGCTCGCCGCGGTGCGCGAGTTGTCGGCCGACCTTCTCGCGGCCGCGCCCGGCCGGGTGCTCGGCCTCGGCGTCGGCGCGCCCGGCATCGTCGCGAGCGACGGCGTCGTGCTGAACTCGCCGAACCTCGGCTGGTTCGATCTGCCGCTCCAGCAGGATCTGCGCGAGCGGCTGGGAGTGCCCGTGCACGTGGCGAACGACGCGAACGTCGCGGTGCTCGCCGAGCACACGCTCGGCGGCGCGAGCGGCGACGTCCTCGTCGTGAAGGTCGGCCGCGGCGTCGGCGCGGGACTGCTCACGCGCGGAGAGCTGACCCGCGGCGCCCGCAGCGCCGCGGGCGAGATCGGCCACGTCACGGTGGGCACGGACGCCGGGCCGCTGTGCGTGTGCGGCAAGCACGGCTGCCTGGAGTCGTGGCTGTCCATCCGCTCCCTCGAGGACAGGATCGCGCACGGCGCGGATCCGGATGACGTCCTGCGCGACGCCGGCGAGCGGCTCGCGATCGCGATCGCGCCCATCGTCGGCGCGCTCGACCTGTCGGAGATCGTGCTCTCCGGCCCCGCCGACCGGCTCGACGGAATCCTGCGGGACACCGTCATCGACACGCTTCGCGCACGCACGTTCCTCCACGAGGACGTGCAGGTGCGGATGTCCGCTCAGGGAGACGACGTCGTGCTGCGAGGCGCGGTCGTGCTGATCCTCGACGGCGAACTCGGGGTCTCGTAGGCGAGACCCGACGGGGCGACGATGCCCCGGCGCAACAGGCGCACCACCCCACCCCACCACACCCGAAGGACGCATCACATGAACAAGAAGGCACTGGCAGGCATCGGCCTGCTCGGCGCCGGCGCGCTCGCGCTCGCCGGCTGTTCCGCGAGCTCCGCTCCCGGCGGCGAGACGGACGCGCCCGCGGCCGAGTCCGGCGAGCTCACCGTCTGGGTCGTCGGCACCGACACCCCGGAGACCGCACGCGAGTACCTGGTCGACACGTTCGAGTCGGAGAACGAGGGCTGGACCCTCAAGCTCGAGGAGAAGACCTGGGCGGATGTCTCGGAGACGTACGTCGCCGCGCTGCAGTCCAACGACACCCCCGACGTCGTCGAGGTCGGCAACACGCAGGCGATCGGCTTCATCGACCAGGGCCTGTTCTCCGATCTGAGCGACATCCGCGGCGACCTCGGCGACCTGAACCCGGGTCTCGAGGAGGCCGGCACGTACGACGACACGTTCTACGCGGCGCCGTACTACGCCGGCGGCCGCGTGGTGTTCTACTCGCCCGAGATCGTGGACGCGGACAGCCTGCCCGCCACCCTCGAGGAGTACGTCGCGCAGGGCATCGAGTACAAGACGGACGCGATGAGCGGCATCTACGCACCTGGTCGCGACTGGTACAACATGCTCCCCTACATCTGGGCGCACGGCGGTGAGATCGCGGTGCAGGACGGCGACACGTGGGACGCGCAGTTCTCGAGCGAGGAGTCGCTGCAGGGTCTCGAGCTGCTGCAGCGGGTCTTCACCGAGGCGACCAACGCGCCGACCGACGGGGACGAGACCGACGCGCACGTGCCGTTCTGCGCGGGCGAGACGGCGTTCCTGTCGGCTCCCGCGTGGATGCAGTGGTCGATCCTCGCCGAGCCGGACGCCGAGAACCCCGGCTGCCCCGACACGTTCGGCAAGGACCTCGGCGCGTTCGCGCTTCCCGGCATGACCGAGGGCGAGACGGCTCCCATCTTCGCCGGCGGATCGAACATCGGCGTCGCGGCGCTGTCCGAGAACCAGGCGATGGCGAAGGAGGTCGTGAAGATCATGCTGTCGAAGGGCTACCAGGACCTCATGGCCGAGGGCGGCCTGACCCCGGCGCTGCTGGAGTCGGCCGAGTCGCTGCCCGACACCCCGGTCGCGCAGGCGCAGGCACAGGCGCTGGCCAACTCGAAGGGCGTCCCCACCTCCCCGAACTGGGCGGAGGTCGAGTCGAGCCTCGTGATCCAGGACTCGCTGGTGCGGATCGCGCAGGGCGAGGACGTCAAGGCGGTCGCCGAGGCGCTCGACGCCGAGATCGAGTCGATCCTCAACGGCTGACCTCCACCGACCGTTCGTCGAGCGAAGGAGCGGGCGACCGAGTCGAAACGCCCAGACACCCCCACGGCCTTGACCCCGCAGGACGTCTGCACCGTTTCGACTCGTCGCTTCGCTCCTCGCTCGACGAACGACGGGGACAGAGGGAGGAACCCTTCTTGACCACCACGACCGCCCCCCGCCTGAGCTGGGAGGAGCGCGAGCGCCGCCGCGTGCGACGCGACGCGATCTCGTCCTGGATCCTGCTCGCGCCTTCGATCATCCTGATCCTGCTGATGGTCGGCTACCCGGCCTTCCAGATGGTGTGGCAGTCGTTCACCGACTACCAGGTGCGCCACAAGATCCAGGGCACGGCACCCGAGTTCGTCGGGCTCGACAACTACATCAAGATCATCACGCGCAGCGACTTCCCCGAGGTCGTCGCCCGCACGATCGGGATCATGATCGTCACGACCGTGCTGATCATGGTGCTCGGCGTGCTGGTCGCGCTCCTCATGACCAAGATCGGCCGCGGCATGCGCATCACGCTGTCGGTCGGGCTCCTGCTGGCCTGGGCGATCCCGCCGCTCACGGCGAGCGTGGTCTGGGGGTTCATCTTCGACACGCAGTACGGCGTCGTGAACTGGGCGCTCAACACGGTCACGGGCACCCAGGCCTGGCACAACCATTCATGGCTGCTGAACCCGTGGACGTTCTTCCTGGTGCTCACGATCATCGTCGTGTGGGGCGCGATCCCGTTCGTCGCCTTCACGACGTACGCCGCGCTCGGTCAGGTGCCCCGCGAGACGATCGAGGCCGCCGAGATCGACGGCGCCGGCGGCTGGGCCCGGTGGTGGAGCGTCGTGTTCCCGGCCGTGCGTCCCGTGCTGGGCGGGCTGCTCATCCTGCAGATCATCTGGAACATGAAGCTGTTCACGCAGGTGTACGCCCTGCAGAGCCGCGGCGGCATCGCCGCCGACACCAACGTGCTGCCGGTCTACCTGTTCCGCCAGGGCATCGGCGAGTTCGGCGCCACCAGCGCGATCGGCATGCTCATCGTGCTGATCATGCTTGCGCTCAGCTGGTTCAACCTGCGCCAGCTCCTGAAGGAAGAGGACGACTCGTGACCATCCTCGCGCCCAAGGCGCCCCCCGTCGTCACGGAGGCGCTGCCGCCGACGACGACGACCAGGGCGCTGCGCATGCCACGTCCCGCCGCCCCGCCGACGGGCGTGCGCAGCCGCGGCATGCGGATCCTGTTCAACGTGCTCGCCCTGATCGTCTTCCTGTGCGCCGTCTTCCCGGTGTACTGGATGCTGAACCTGTCGTTCACGCCCGGCGACCAGATCATCCAGCGCGACCAGTCGCTCATCCCGCGCGATCCGACGCTGCTCAACTACGTCACGGCGTGGACGCGGCCGGCAGCTCCCGGGCAGACGGACTTCCCGAATGCCCTCCGCACGAGCCTCACGATCGTGGCGATCGTCGTGCTGTGCGCGCTGCTGTTCGCCTTCCTCGCGTCGATCGCGCTCGCGCGGTTCCGCTTCGTCGGGCGGCGCACGTTCATCGTCGCGATCCTCGTCGTCCAGATGATCCCGGGCGAGGGCATGATGTTCACCGTCTACAACCTGATCGACGACATGCGCCTGATGAACACGATGGTGGGCCTCAGTCTCGTGCATATCGCGGCCGTGATCCCGTTCACGATCTGGACCCTGCGCGGCTTCGTCGCCGGGGTTCCCGCCGAGCTCGAAGAGGCCGCGCAGATCGACGGCTGCTCCAAGCAGGGCGCGTTCTGGCGCGTGACCTTCCCGCTTCTCGCGCCGGGCCTCGTCGCGACCGGCATCTTCGCGTTCATGCAGTCGTGGAACGAGTTCGCGATGGCGCTGCTGCTCATGAAGGACGAGAACCTCACGCTGCCGACGTGGCTGAACTCGTTCCAGTCGGCGACCGAGGCGACCAACTACGGCGCCGTGCTGGCGGGCTCGACGCTCATCTGCATCCCCGTCGTCATCTTCTTCCTCATCGTGCAGGGCCGGATGACCGGCGGCCTCGTCTCGGGAGCCGTCAAGGGATGAGCGTGGACGAGCTGGTTCAGCACCCCGACCGGTCGTCGCCCTCGCTGTTGGTCGAGCGTCAGAGCGGGGCGGCCCCCCTGCTCGTCGAGCGAGGCGGCGAAGCGACGGAGGCGATACGCCCCGAACGCGCCGCTCCGGGCCCGACGAGGGTCGGCGTCGACGTCGGCGGCAGCAAGGCCGAGGCCGTCGCGATCGATCCCTCGGGTGCGATCATCGCGCGCGCCCGCCGAGCGACCGAGCGCGGATCGGATGGCGTCCTCGCCACGGTGCGCGCAGCGATCGAGGACCTCGGCTCGACGGACGTGGCGTCGGTCGGCATCGGCATCCCCGGACAGATCGTCGGCGGCACCGTGCGCAACGCGGTCAATCTCGGCGTCGCGGAGCTCGATCTGGCGGGCGAGCTCGAGCGGTCGCTCGGCGTGCCCGTCGCGGTGCAGAACGACGTCAACGCCGCAGCGCTCGGCGCGCACGCGCTGCTCGCGCGCGACAAGTCCGCGCGGCCGTCCGGCGACCTGTTCGCCTACCTCAACCTCGGCACGGGGATCGCCGCGGGCGTGGTGCTCGAGGGGCGGCTCTGGCGCGGATGGGGCGGCACGGCGGGGGAGGTCGGTCACGTCTCGATCGACCCGGCCGGTCCCGAGTGCCCGTGCGGCCAGCGCGGCTGCATCGAGACGTTCGCCGGTGGCGCATCCGTCGCCCGACGCTGGGGCCGCGGCGGCGAGCTTCCCGTGCGCGACGTGTTCGACGCGGCCGATGCCGGTGATCCGCACGCGCTCGTGCTGCGCGCGGACCTGGCACGCGGCGTCGCCGCCGCCGTGCATGTGCTCGTGCTGACGATGGATCCCGTCGCGGTCGTGATCGGCGGTGGGGTCGCGCGGCTGGGGGACCGGCTGCTCGACGTCGTCCGATCCGAGCTGCACGAGCGCTCCGCGCGATCCGCGTTCCTGACATCCCTCCGCCTGGCTGACAGGATCGAACTGCTTCCGCCCGACTCCGCGGCGGGAGCCCTCGGGGCCGCGCTCACGCCCACTCGTTGAGCGAGCACCCCTTGCTCGTCGGAAGGCGAGCCGGAACGCCCGGAGCGCCATACCGCAACCGACCAGGAGAGACGTCATGGCTGAGATCGTGATCGTGCCCGACCGCGCGGCCGCCGGCGCTCTCGTCGCCGACGA
>NZ_JAPSJA010000161.1 GCF_031178525.1 Microbacterium sp. | reverse complement strand
AGCACCCGCGCGAGCCGCAGCGCCTCGCTGCTGAGATCGGTGCGCATCCACCGCTCGCCGCCGGACGCGGCATAGCCCTCGTTGAAGATCAGGTACAGCACGCTCAGCACGGCCGAGAGCCGCGCGGGATAGTCGTGCGGGGCCGGCACCTCGAACGGCACGGCCGCCGCGGCGAGGGTCTTCTTGGCGCGCACGATGCGCTGCTGCACAGTGGCGACGGGTACGAGGAAGGCCCGCGCGATCTGCTCGGACGAGAGGCCCCCTACGACGCGCAGCGTCAGCGCGATGCTGCCCTCACGCGAGAGCACGGGGTGGCACGCGACGAAGATCAGCCGCAGGACGTCGTCCTCGATCGCGTCGGGATCCCAGTCGGGTTCCGTCGACTCGCCGAGCTCGCGCGCGAGCTGCGCGTAGCGGTCGTCCTGCGTCGCCTGGCGACGCCAGCCGTCGATCGCGCGCCGCTTGCCGACGGCGACGAGCCAGGCGCCCGGATTGGCGGGCACGCCCGAGGCCGGCCACGAGGCGAGAGCTTCGGCGAGAGCCTCCTGCGCGACATCCTCCGCGAGTGCGAAGTCGCCCGTCACCCGGGTGAGGGTCGCCACGATGCGCGCCGCCTCGATGCGCCACACGGCCTCGACCGCGCGCCGTGCCGACGCGGCGGTCGAGGCCGCAGACGCGGTCATCTCAGCCCTGCTCGGCCTTGCGCGCGAGCTCCTCGCGCCAGTCGTCTTCCTTCTGGATCCACTCGTTGTCGGCGGGGAAGTCCTCCGGCCCGGTCACGCGGCGGATCTCGAGCTTGTTCCCGGGGCCGAGCGGCGCGCGCCTGGCCCACTCGGCGGCCTCCTCGATCGTCGGCACCTCGATGATCCAGAAGCCGTTGAACAGCTCCTTGGTCTCGCCGTAGGGGCCGTCCGTGACGACCGGCGGGGTCTGATCGAAGTCCACGACGACGCCCGCCTCGGGGGCGAGGCCTTCGCCGCCGACCATGACGCCGGCCTTCATCATCGACTCGTTGTAAGCGCCCATCTGGGCGATGATCTCCTCGAACGGGATGTCGGAGACCGCGGCGACCGCCTGCTCGGTCGCTCGCATGATCAGCATGTACTTGGCCATTTCGTACTCCTTCGTCGGGGGCCGCGTCTCGACCCTTTCACCCAGGCGTCGAACGGCGCGAGCGCGGATCGACACCTGCGTGAAAGATCTTTCAGTTCAGTTCAGCGTGGGGGTGTCGTGCGGGATCACCCCGTCGCCGTAGAGGTCGCTTGCGAGGTCGCGGAGCGCGCGCAGTGCGACGCGCTGCGGGAGCGGACCGTACGAGATCCGCGCGACGCCGAGCGCTTCGTACTCCGCGGCCGACAGCGCCCCGGGGAAGCCGATGACGCTGACCTTGCGGTCGCCGATGCCCGCGACCAGGCGCTGGGTCAGCTCGCGGTCGAGCAGCCCGGGGACGAAGACCAGCGCGGCGCCGGCGTCGAGGAACGCCCGTCCCCGGGCGACCGCGTCGTCGACCACCTCGTCGATCGGCCGCTCTCCGCCGCGCAGGAACGCGTCGGTGCGGGCGTTGAGCTGGAAGGCCACGCCCTCGGCCTCCGCGGCGCGCGCGATCGCCTCGACGCGCGCGACCGCCTCCGGAAGCGGTGCCAGCCGATCCTCGACGTTCGCCCCCACGGCCCCCACGCCGATCGCGCGGCGGATCGTCTCACCCGGGTCCGCGAAGCCGTCGTCCAGATCCGCGGTCACCGGCAGGTCCGTCGCCTGCACGATCTCCGCGACCGCGGCCAGCGCGCTCTCGAGCGGGATCTCGCCGTCCGCGTAGCCGTGGCTGGCGGCGATCGAGTGACCGGCCGTGGCGATCGCCGTGGTGCCGGGCAGGTCGCTCACGACCCTGGCGGAGACGGCATCCCACACGTTCACGACGCGCAGGATCTCGGGCGCCTCGTGCAGCGCCTTCAGGGTGAGTGCTTTCTCGGGGGTTGTGGTCATGAGGACGACGCTACTGCCCGCGGAGCGGCCCTCGCCGGGAGGGGAACCCCTCGTGAACCCCCGGGGATGGGCGTACCGTCCGGGCATGGGAATCCTCATCTACGACAGCGTCGAGCCCCCGATCGAGATCGAGGATCGAGCGCTGTCCCATCTGAAGATGGTCGTGCTCGCGAAGCTGCGCCGCGGCGAGAGCTTCGCCGTGTCATGGAAGCACCCGCCCGGTACGCCCGGCGGCCGCTCCACGATCTGGCTGAATCCGGCGATCCCGCTGCGCTTCGTGTTCGACGAAGCCGAGGCGCCCGAGCTGAACCAGAAGTGGCTCGCCGCGATGTCGGAGTCGGCGAATGCGCTCGGAGGCATCACGCTGTCGCCGGAAGACGGCGACCGCTGACGTGGGCCCAGTGGGGCTCGAACCCACGACCCGCGGATTAAAAGTCCGATGCTCTGCCAACTGAGCTATAGGCCCGCGTCTACTTTACGGGCCCGCAGCGGAACCCCGAGCCGCGTCACCGCTCGTACTCCCGAAGCTCACCCTGAGCAAGGCCGGGACGCCCCGCGCGAGCCCGGGTTTAGCCTGGATCGATGACCGACGACTTCCACAAGCCCGTACGGCGTCCGTCGGAGACCTTCGACCGACTGTTCGCGGCGGAGGATCCTGCCGAGGTGTCGCGCGCCGCGCACTCCACGGCCGCCGCGCTGCTGTCCCGCGTCCGTGAGGAGCGGGACCCGGGAGCGGTAGACCGCCTGGTCGCCTTCACCTCGCGGCACGGGATCGATGACATCGCGGAGCTGTGGTCGCGCTCGCCCGCCAAGACCCTGCCCGGCTCGCTGTGGCGGCTGTACCTCGTGCAGCTGTCGATCCACGACGACCCCGCGACCGCGGCCCTGCTGTACGACCGGGGCCGCGTCGAGCTGCGCTCATCCGACACCGTCGTGGCCGGCGCGCCGGTGCCCGCCGGGCCGGCGGAGCTCGTGGAGCTGATCGACACCATCCTGCGCGGCGCGTTCCAGGGCGACTTCGCCGTGGCGCTCGACCGGGCCGGGGCCTTCTGCCGCGTGCAGGCGTCAGGCGCCACGCACCTCGCCGACGACTACGAGCCGACGGAGCCCGAGCGCGCGAGCGAGCTCACGACGCGCGCCCTGCGCCTGTCGACGTTCGCGACCGACCTGACGGCATCCGCCGCGCTCTGGCGCCGCGACGCGCTCACCTGACGCCCGGATCGGCGGAGCGGCGGATCCGCACAGATCGCCGGTGCCGAGGGACGACCTGAGTATTCCGGGAATGCCTCGCGGCACCGCTTGGTTACACTGGAACAGCCGGGCCGCAGCAAACCCCGGGCTCCAACATTCGCCGCTTTGAGCGGCCTCGCGCCGAGAGGCGTTTCTGCGGCTCGGTTTCACTTCTTCGCCGATCGCACGTTCGCGCGGGGCACGGACGCCCCGGGGATCGCGCGGCATCTAGGCTCGGTGCCATGACCTGGCGCTTCGCCCTGCTCGTCGCCCCCGTGGCGGCCGACGACCCTCGCACGGACTTCTCCGACACGCTCGCCGTGATCGATCCGGACGCCCCCGCGCTCAGCGTGGGAGAGCTCAGCACGCAACGCGGCGATGGGATCTTCGAGACCATCGGCGTGATCGACGGGCATGCCCAGGAGGTGCAGGCGCACCTCGAGCGCCTCGCGCATTCCGCGCGGCTGTGCGACCTTGCCGCGCCGCACCTCGTGCAGTGGCGTGCCGCCGTCGAGCGCGCCGCGGCCGAGTGCCCGGCGGGGGAGAGCGCGATCAAGCTCATCCTGAGCCGTGGCGTCGAGCGCGCCGCCACGGGGCTCGAGGGCCCCACGGCGTGGGTCACGGCATCGCCCGTCCCGGATCACACCCGCAGCCGCACCGAGGGCATCCGCGTCACCACGCTCGACCGCGGCCTGGACAGCGGCGCCGCCACGCGCGCGCCGTGGCTTCTGCTGGGGGCCAAGACGCTCTCGTACGCGGTCAACATGGCGGCGCTGCGCGAGGCGCACCGGCGCGGGGCGGATGACGCGATCTTCCTCACGAGCGACGGCTACGTGCTCGAGGCGCCCACCGCGTCGGTGGTGCTGCGGCGCGGCGACACGTTCGTCACTCCCGAGCCGACGGGCGGCATCCTGCAGGGCACCACGCAGCTCAGCGTGTTCGACTGGCTCGAGGAGCAGGGCCACTCGACCGGCTACGAGCACGTGCCGGCCGCCTCGCTTGCGGACGCCGACGCCATGTGGCTCGTCTCGAGCGTGCGCCTCGCCGCCCCCGTGACGCATCTCGACGGTGCGGAGCTCCCCGTCGATCGAGAGCTCACGTCGGCGATGAACGCCTACCTGCTCAGCCCACGCGACTGACGCGCCCGCCGTCGAGCGCCACGGCGAGCGGCGGCACGTCGACGCCCAGCGCTCGCGCGGGCGTCACGGCCGTGAGCTCGGCGATCGTCGCCGGATCCGCGCCCCGCGCGAGCAGCCGCTCGACCGCGTCCGACACCGAGGACGTGCTGCCCGCGATCGCGGTGGCGCCCGCCAGCCTCGCCACGCCGTCGCGCACGACGACATCCGATCCCGCGAGCGTGTACGACCCGTCGCCGAGCCCGGCCGCCGCCATCGCGTCGGAGACCAGGATGGCCCGTCCCGTGCAGGCCCGCAGGGCGAGGTCGAGCGCCCGATCGTCGAGGTGGGCGCCGTCGCCGATCAGCTCCACCGTGATCCGCTCGTCCGTCAGCCCGACGCCCACCGGTCCCGGGGAGCGGTGGTGCAGGGGCGGCATGCCGTTGAACAGGTGGGTCATGACGGACGCGCCGAGGTCAGCGGCCCGTGCGACCGTGGCGGCGTCGGCCTCGGTGTGCCCGATCGCGACCCGCACACCCGCGTCGACGAGCAGCGGGATGACGTCGAGCGCGCCCGGCAGCTCGGGGGCCAGCGTGATCATGCGGATCGCGCCGTCGCCGGCCTGAAGCAGCGCCTCGACATCGCCGCGCGACGGCGACCGCAGCAGATCGGGGTTGTGCGCGCCGCGGCGGCCCGCGCACAGGAACGGCCCCTCGAGGTGCAGCCCCGCGAGCACCCCGGCCCGCACGAGCGGGCTGAGCTCGGTCAGGCGGGTGCGCATGGCGTCGAGCGCGCCCGTCGCGAGCGACGCGATCAGCGCGGTCGACCCGCGTCCGGCGTGCCACGCGATCGCGTCGTGAGGATCCGTGCCGACCGTCCCGAAGTCCACGCCCCGCGCGCCGTGCAGGTGCGCGTCGATGAACCCGGGCAGGAGCGCGTCGATCTCCCGGTCGGGTGTGCGCGGCGCCGCGCCCGTGCCCCGCTGGGTGACCTGCCCCCGGGAGACGACCGCCCAGCCGGGCCCGTCCGATCCGGACCCGTCGATCACGCGGCGGGCGGCGACGAGCAGGGCGGTCATGCGGTCATCCTCTCAGAAGCGGGCGCCGCGGCCGGCGACCGGGCCGTTGACCGATGACGCGACCGCCGCGGGGGTAACGCCGAACGGCCTCGCCCGAGGGCGAGGCCGTTCGGCGAGGCGGACGGCTCAGCCGAAGCG
>NZ_JAPSJA010000160.1 GCF_031178525.1 Microbacterium sp. | reverse complement strand
ATGATCCGCAGGAACACCCACGTGCCGAAGAGGGCGAAGGCCGCGGCGACGCCCATCTTCCCCATCAGCGCCATCCCGGGCCACAGCACCATCGTCACGAGCATGCCGAGTGTGGCGAACTCGCTCACGCCGGTCGTGCCCGGCTCGACAAACCGGTTGCGCACGAGCATCTGCATGATGAGTCCCGCGATGGCGAGCGACGCCCCCACGAGCAGCAGCGCGAGCGTGCGCGGGATGCGGCTCACGATCAGCAGGAACGCGGCGCGCCCCTCCGTCCCGCCCGTCGCGAGCGCGAGCGGCGAGACGTCCGAGACGCCGATGAAGAGGCTGGCGACCGACAGGACGATCAGGGCCGCGCCGATCAGCGCCCCCACCCAGGCCCGCCGGGGGCGGGCCTGGGTGGGGACGCTCGTCGCGGTCGCGAGCGCTGTCACGCGCTCGTCGAGATCTCGATCGGCATGGCCTCGATCTCCACGTCGTCGACTTACCGGCCGGCGATCTGCAGGACGTCGTCGATCATGCGCTGGGTCGTGTCGATCCCGCCGAACACGATGTACCAGGCGGTCGGGTCGAGGTAGAGGATGTGGTCCTCCTTCGCCGCGGTGGTCTGGTTGACGATCTCGTTGTCCAGGACGACCTCGGCGGCCTGCGCTCCCTCGGTTGCGACGGCGGCATCACGGTCGACGACCCACAGCCACTCGGGGTCGTGCTCGAGCAGGAACTCGAACGAGATCGGCTCGCCGTGCGTGGCGGCCTCGACGTCCTCGACGACCGGCTCGACGCCGAACACGTCGTAGATCAGTCCGCCGCGGGCACCGCGCGTGTCCCCATCGCCCTTCGAGGGCGCGAGCGCGCTGAGCTCGCCGCCGGACACCATGATCCCGAGTCCGGAGCCGCCCGCCTCGGCGACGGCGGCCTTCGCCTCGTCGATGCCGGCCGTGAGCTCCTCGAGCGCGGCGGCCGCCTCGTCCTGTGCACCGAGCACCTCACCCAGGAACGTGGTGTTCGCCTCGAGCGTCGCGAGGAAGCCGTCGCGCATGGACAGGTCGATCGTGGGGGCCATCTCGTTGAGGTCCTCCCACAGGGCGGCCGAGCGGCCGCCGACGATGATCAGGTCGGGCTGCTGCGCCTCGACCTCGATCAGGTCGGCCTCGAACAGCGTGCCGGCGTTGAACGCGTCGTCCGCGAGGTGGTCCTCGAGGTAGTCGGGCACCGACTCGAGGGGCGCACCGGCGACCTCGCCGCCCAGCGCGCCGATGGAGTCGAGCGCGGCCATGTCGAACACGACGATCTTCTGCGGGTCGACGGGCACCTCGACCGTGGTCTCCTCGTAGACCGGATCGGCGCCCTCTTCGGTCGCCGTGTTGCGGTCCCACGTGTAGCTGATCGTCTCGGACCCGCCGTTCGCGGCCCCGCCCGCGGCATCGCCCTCTGCGGACGCCGACGCGCACGCGGAGAGCGCGAGCGCGGAGGCGGCGATGAGCCCGAGGGCGGCGATCGTTCGTGGCTTGTCTCGATGAAGCCCTGACATGGACATGCTCCTATCCAGAGCGCGGTATCAGCCGCGGTCTTTCGGTGAAGGGGATCGGCGGGAGACGCCGCCGCAAGCCGGCCGCGTCGAAGTTAGGTAACCCTCACCCCGCCGCAGGGTAGGTTAACCTAACTTCCATGACCCATGCGACCGCGATCCCGGCATTCACCCTCGAGCGGGAGCCCCTCGAACTGAAGTTCCGCTTCGCGACGCTGACGTCCCGGGAGTGGCTCACCCCGACCTACGTTCGCGTCCGCGTCGAGGGTGCCGACCTCGTCGGCTTCGGCTCGCGCGGCCACGACGACCACATCCGGATCTTCCTTCCCGAGCCGGGCGCGCCCGCCCCGACCACGGTCGAGGAGATGCGCGCGGCGCCGAGCCGCGAGTTCACGCCCCTGTCCTGGGGCGACGACGGTCGGATCGGATGGCTCGACCTCGAGTTCGCGATCCACGGCGCCGAGGGCGTGGCGGGCGTGTGGGCGGCGACGGCTCCCCTCGGCGCGCTGATGGGCGTGGGTGGTCCCCGCGGCTCGCTCCGGATCCACGGCGCCCCCGCGGCCTGGCTGCTCGCCGGTGACGAGACCGCGATCCCGCAGATCCGCCGCTACGCCGCCGCGATCGCGGACGGGGCGCCCGCCACGATCCTGATCGAGGTCACGGACGCCGACCACGAGGTGCCGATCGACGCGCCTGCGGTCGAGTACGTCCACCGCGGGGGCGCTCCGGCGGGCTCCGCGCTCGCGGCGCGCCTCGACGCGCTGACCGCGCAGGACCGCCCGGACGGCGACGTCTTCGGCTTCATCGCGGCCGAGCAGGGCATCGTCAAGACCGGCCGCGCGCTGCTCGTCGAGCGCTGGGGCATCGAGCCCGAGCGGATCATCGTGAAGGGCTACTGGAAGCGCGGCGAGTCCGAGTACCACGCGCCCCACGGCCCCGGCGCGCGCTGAGCCGTCCCGTCGGCCGGCCGCACGGAGTAGCGTCGCTCCATGACCAAGCCTCGAGCCGTGACGCTTCTCGTGATCTCGATCGCGGCGTGGGCAGCAGGCGTGGCGGTGTATCTCTTCGCGGACTCGTGGTGGCGGCTACCCGGCCTGCTCGCGATGACGGTGTGTATTCCGCTGGCGACCGTGGCGGGACGCGCACTGCGGAAGGACCAGGACTAGGTGCCGTCAAGCCCCAGACACCGGATCGCCTCCGGACGCACAATGGCGGCATGACCACCAAGAACTCCGTGAAGAACTACGCCACCGTCAAGGCCGCGGCGGCGACGACCGCAACGGCCAAGGCCGCCGGGAAGACCGTCGGCCTCGCCGGGAAGGCCGCGCTCTCGCTCGTCGGCCTCGTGCAGATCGGGCTCGCGCTCGCGGCATTCTCCGACCTGTGGGCGCGCCCCGCCAAGCAGGTCCGCCTGACCAAGCCCGCGTGGATCCCGATCATCCTGATCAACTGGGTCGGACCGCTCGCCTACTTCGTCGGCGGCGTCAAGCGCTGACGGCCCGGCTCTGCCGTTCGATCGGTCCGTGTAAGGCTAGAGGGATGCGCATCGCTGTCACCGGGTCCTCCGGAAAGCTCGGATCTGTCGTCGCGCGCGAGCTGCGCGCCGCGGGACACCACGTCATCGGGATCGACCGCGTCGGCGAGCGCTCCCCCGACTTCGTCCGCGTCGACCTCACCGACTACGGCCAGGTCGTCGACGCGCTCACCGCCGTGGGCGACACGCACGACGGCCTTGATGCGCTCGTGCACCTCGCCGCCATCCCGGCGCCGGGGCTCGCGCCGGATGTCGCGACGTTCCACAACAACATGGCGACCACGTTCAACGTGTTCTGGGCCGCGACGCGGCTCGGGATCGACCGGATCGTCTACGCGTCGAGCGAGACCGTGCTGGGCCTGCCGTTCGACGTGCCGCCGCCGTACGTGCCCGTCGACGAGGAGTACCCGGCCCGCCCGGAGTCGGTGTACTCGCTCGTGAAGCACCTCGAGGAGCAGCTGGCGATCGAGCTCGTGCGCTGGCACCCCACCCTCTCGATCACGGCCCTGCGGTTCTCGAACGTGATGTGGCCGGAGGACTACGCGGCGTTCCCGTACGACGGCGACCCGCATGAGCGCAAGTGGAACCTGTGGGGATACATCGACGCGCGCGACGGCGCCCACGCGGTCGAGCGCGCGCTCGAGGTCGCACCCGCTGGCTTCGACCGGTTCATCATCGCCGCCGCCGACACCGTGACCACCCGCCCCAACGCCGAACTGCTCGCCGAGGTCTTCCCGGACGTCCCGATCCGCAGCGAGGACGCGATCGGCGAGCACACGACGCTGCTGTCGATCGACAAGGCCCGGCGCCTGCTCGGATACGACCCGACCCACAGCTGGCGCGACGGACGCTGAGAGAAGGACGACCCATGAGCCTGTTCCGCACGAAGTCGATCGAGCAGAGCATCGCCGACACGAAGGAACCCGAGCACGCGCTCAAGAAGAACCTCGGCGTGTTCGACCTGATCCTGTTCGGGATCGGAGTATGCATCGGCGCGGGCATCTTCGTCCTGACGGGCCACGCGGCCGCGACCAACGCGGGCCCGGCCATTGCGCTGTCATTCCTGATCGCGGGCGCCGCGTGCGCGCTCGCGGCCCTGTGCTACGCCGAGTTCGCGTCCACGGTGCCGGTCGCCGGCAGCGCCTACACCTTCACGTACGCGACACTCGGCGAACTGCTCGCGTGGATCATCGGCTGGGACCTGATCCTCGAATTCACGGTCGGCGCGGCCGCGCTCGCGACGTCGTTCAGCCAGTACCTCGGGGTCGTGCTGGAGGGCACGTGGTTCGAGATCCCCGCCGCGATCGCGACGGCCGAGGGCGGCTTCGTCAACCTGCCGGCGGGCCTGCTCATCCTGGGGCTGACGGCCGTGACCGTGGGCGGCATCAAGCTGTCGAGCCGCCTCAACCAGATCATCACGGGCCTCAAGGTGCTGGTCGTGCTGGCGGTCGTCGTGGTCGGCTCCTTCTTCGTGAAGGTCGCGAACTGGGTGCCGTTCGTGCCGCCGGCCGAGGCACCGGCGGGAGGCGGCGCTGCCGACGTGTTCCACCTGCCGATCGTGCAGGGCATCTTCGGCCTCGAGCCGAGCGTGTTCGGCGTCGGCGGCGTCTTCGCCGCGGCGGCGATGGTGTTCTTCGCATTCATCGGCTTCGACGTCGTGGCGACCACGGCCGAGGAGACGCGCAACCCGCAGCGCGATCTTCCCCGCGGCATCATCGGCGCCCTCGCGATCGTGACCGTGCTGTACATGGCGGTCTCGCTCGTCATCACGGGCATGCAGAACTACCGCGACATCGACCCCGAGGACGGCGCCCCGCTCGCGACGGCGTTCGACGCCGTGGGCCTGCCGGTCATGGGCAACCTGATCGCGATCGGCGCGTGCATCGGGCTGATCGTCGTGTCGATGATCCTGCTGATGGGACAGACGCGCGTGGCGTTCGCGATGTCGCGCGACGGCCTCCTGCCCGTGAGTCTGTCCAAGACCCACCCGCGCTTCCGCACGCCGTACCGGATCACGATCATCACCGGCATCGTCGTGGCGATCCTGGCGGCGTTCGTCCCGCTGTCGACGCTCGCGGAACTGGTCAACATCGGCACGCTCGCGGCGTTCGTCCTGGTGTCGATCGGCGTGATCGTGCTGCGCCGCACGCGCCCCGACCTGCCGCGCGCCTTCCGGGTGCCGTGGGTGCCGGTGCTGCCGATCCTGTCGGCCGTGATCTGCTTCTACCTGATGCTGAACCTCACGCTCGACACGTGGATCCGGTTCCTCGTCTGGCTGGCGATCGGTGTCGTCGTGTACTTCCTCTACTCGCGGCGCCACAGCCGGCTGGGTGCGTCCGAGCGCGAATCCGTCGGCGCGCGCCGCTGACTTCGCCGCGCGGGCACGAGGGCCTTGCCCTGCGCGCGGCGGGCCGGGGAGACTGAGGCCGTCACCCGCCGCCCGTGCAGTCAGGAGTCCGCAGTGCCCGTGCTCAACCCCTACCTGACCTTCCGCGACACCGCGCGCGAAGCCATGGAGTTCTATCACTCGGTGTTCGGCGGTGAGCTCGAGATCGAGACGTTCGGCGAGAGCGACATCG
>NZ_JAPSJA010000159.1 GCF_031178525.1 Microbacterium sp. | reverse complement strand
GCGCCGTCGAGCGGATCGCACGTCGCGTACACGGCGTCGGTGAGCGTGCGGACCTCGTCCGGATTCATCCATCCGGCTCCGCCGTCGATCAGGAGCGCGTCGCGGAAGTTCACGGCGCCGATGTGCAGCGCTCCGTCAGCGGCCCGGGCTTGCCGCGCGTGGCGGGTTCCGAGTGCGTCGTGTCGGCCGCGGTTGCGGCGACGGGGACGGCCGTGGCCGGAGCGACGGCGCCGCCGGTCAGGAGCAGGAGCGCGGCCGTGCCGAGCGAGACGGCGGTGAGCCACGTGGACGGCTTCTTCATGGCGACGCTCCCTTGCGTGACCGATGACCGGCGCCGGATGGCGTCCGACGCGTCACAGGCTAGCCACGTCCTGCGCCGCCGGATAGACGGGGTTCGGGCCGGGGGGCGCGGGATCCCGGTGTCTGGGAGAGCGTGCGGGACGCGTCGTTCCGCGGGCGCGATCGCGTCAGGAAGTATCGTGGATCGATTCCCCACTTCGATCCCCTTCCCCGAGGAGCCTCATGCCCCTGTGGACTCTCCACGGCAACGGCCGCACTGTCGAGCCCGGCAGCGTCGTCGCGCCGAGCGAGCGCCTGAACTGGCCCGCGACGATCGCGATGGGCGTGCAGCACGTCGTCGCGATGTTCGGCGCCACGTTCCTCGTGCCGACCATCACGGGCTTCCCCGTGTCGACCACGCTGCTGTTCAGCGGTCTCGGCACGCTGCTGTTCCTGCTCATCACGCGCAACCGCCTGCCCAGCTACCTCGGCTCCTCCTTCGCGTTCATCGCGCCGATCACGGCCGCGACGGCGTCCGGCGGCATGGGCTCCGCGCTCGCGGGCGTGGTCGCGGTGGGCGTGCTGCTCGCCCTGGTGGGCGTCGTGGTGCAGGTCGCGGGCCTCGGCTGGGTCGACAAGCTCATGCCGCCGGTGGTCGCGGGTGCGATCGTCGCACTGATCGGCTTCAACCTGGCGCCCACGGCGTGGCAGAACTACAAGGCCGACGCGCTCACCGCCACGGTCACGCTCGCCGCCGTCATCCTGTTCTCGGTGCTGTTCAAGGGCTTCCTGGGCCGGATCTCGATCTTCCTCGGCGTGATCGTCGGATACGTGTTCGCAGCTCTCACGGGCAAGCTCGACTTCAGCAGGGTCGGCGACGCCGAATGGATCGGCCTGCCCGAGTTCCACGTGCCCGACTTCGCGTCGGCCGGCACCTGGTCGACCATCGCGATGTTCCTGCCCGTCGTGCTGGTGCTCGTGGCGGAGAACGTCGGCCACGTGCGCGGCGTTGCGACCATGACGGACGCCTCCGTGAATCAGCACACCGGCCGCGCGCTGATCGCCGACGGCGTCGCGACCACCCTGGCGGGCGTCGGCGGCGGATCCGGCACCACGACCTACGGCGAGAACATCGGCGTGATGGCCGCGACCCGGGTGTACTCGACCGCCGTCTACTGGGTGGCGGGCATCGTGGCGATCCTGCTCGCGTTCTCGCCCAAGATCGGCGCGATCTTCAACTCGATCCCCGCCGGCGTGCTCGGCGGCGTCACGACCGCGCTGTACGGCCTGATCGGGATCATCGGCATCAAGATCTGGGTCGACAATCGCGTCGACTTCTCGCGTCCCGTGAACCAGTACACCGCCGCGGTCGCGCTCGTGATCGGCATCGCCGGCTTCACGATGCAGTGGGATGCGTTCCAGCTCGGCGGCATCGTGCTCGGCACGATCGCGGCGCTGACGATCTACCACCTCGGCAACCTCATCGCCCGGGCCCGCAAGTCCGGCGCGGACGACGGCGGCCCCATCCCCGCGGTGGGCCCGCTCGGCGGCGACCCGCAGGACTGATCCGCTCGGCGAGGAAGGGTGCCCGACTCCCGCCGGACGCCCTTCCGCACCTCCGGCTCGGGCGACAGGATGTCCGCATGGGCACCGTCACGGACTACATCGCCTCGCGGGACGAGCCCGTCCGCGGCGTCCTCACCCGGATCCACGAGCGAGCCCGGGAGCTCGTGCCCGACGCGACCGAGGGCACCGGCTACGGCATGCCGGCGCTGCTGCATCGCGGACGCCCGCTGCTCGCTGTCACGCAGACGAAGTCGCACCTGTCGCTGTTCCCGTTCAGCGGATCGCTCGTGAGCGAGGTCGAAGCCGATCTCGTGGGCTTCTCGCTCTCGAAGGGAACGATCCGCTTCTCGCCCGAGCAGCCCATCCCGTCCGCTGTGCTCGACCGCATCATCGTGATGCGTCGCGACGAGATCGACGCGAAGGAGGGCTGACGTGGCGATCAAGCTCGAGAACGTCGGCATCGCGGTGCGCGACATCGAGCAGGCGATCGCCTTTTTCACGGATCTGGGCCTCGCGGTCGCCGGTCGCGACACGATCAGCGGCGAGTGGGCCGACACCGCGGTCGGGCTGGACGGCAACCACGCGCGCATCGCCATCCTGCAGACGCCCGACGGTGCCAGGCGGCTCGAGCTGTTCGAGTACCTGCATCCCGATGCGATCGAGACGGATCCCACCCTGCCGAACGAGATCGGGATGCACCGCGTCGCGTTCTCGGTCGACGACATCGACGCGGCGCTGGAGATCGCCGCACGGCACGGCTGCCACCCGCTGCGCGGCGTCGCGAACTACCAGGATGTCTACAAGCTCACCTACCTGCGCGGCCCGAGCGGCATCATCGTGATGCTCGCCCAGGACCTCACGAAGGGCTGAGGCGCGCGACCGAGAGGACACGTCGTGCAGCTCATCGACGGCGACTGCCTGCGCCGCTCCGGACGGCGGCTCGCGCCTACGATGGCGGGATGGATCCGGGCCTGCATCACGTGGAGATCTGGGTGGCCTCCGCCGAGCGCGCCGCGTCCGAGTGGGAATGGCTGCTCGACCGGCTCGGATGGGTCCGCGGGAGCGCATGGGCGGGCGGCTTCACGTGGGGTGCGGGCGGCCTGTACCTGACGTTCACCGAGGCTCCCCTCCGGGCCGGTGATCACGATCGGCGGAGAGCGGGGCTCAATCACCTCGCCTCGCCTTCCGCGGCGGATCGCGGGCCCACGTCGACCGGATCATTGCCGACGCGCCCCGTCACGGGTGGACGCCGGTGTACCAGGATCGCTACCCGCACGCCGGCGGAGCGGATCACTACGCGGGCTGGCTCGAGAACGCGTCGGGGTTCAAGGTCGAGGTGGTCGCCGAGCCCGTGTGACTTCCCCGTCCCCGCGCGTGATCGCGTGACGGGACGGCGAGGAGGTGCGGGTTCGCGAGCGGCAGCGGCGAACGCGTGCGGGTTCGAGGAACGCGCCCGGCGTCAGGCCTCGCCGCGCTCGGCCTTGCGACGCGCGATCTCGGCGCGCAGGCGATCGGCCTCGATCTCGCGTTCGAGGTCGGCCAGCTGCTGCTCGGTCGTACGGCTGTCCATCCTGCGGTCGTCCACGATCCGCACCGGCGCCGGCATCGCCATCCGCGGCGCGCGGGCTGGACGCTCGGCGTACACGCGTCCCGCTGCCCACCACACGATGCCGCCCACGATCGGCAGCAGGATCGCCAGGATCATCCAGACGAGCTTCGGCAGATGCTTCACCTGACCCTCGTCGCGCGTGATGATGTCGATCAGCGTGACGACCGAGAACGCCAGCACCAGCAGCGAGAAGACGAACGGCATGCCGTCACGTTATCGGTCGGCGAAACCCCACGTCGAGAGCGGATTCAGGCCGTCTCGCGGATGACCAGCTCGGCCTGCAGGAGGGTCGCGCGCGGCGGCTCCTCGCCGGCGAGCCGCGCGAGCAGCACGTCGGTCATCGCCTCGCCCTGCTCGCGCGACGGCTGACGCACGGTCGTGAGCCGCGGGGCGATCTCGGTGGCCACGGGAGAGTCGTCGAAGCCCACGATCGGGATGTCGCCGGGCACGCGCAGGCCGTGCGCCTGCAGCACGCCGAGCGCGCCTCGCGCCATCAGGTCGCTCGCCACGAACAGGGCGTCGGGCGGGTCGCCGGCAGCGAGGATCCGCGCCATCGCCGCGGCGCCGCCCTCGACCGTGAAGTCGCCGTTCTCGGCGGGCCCCGCCGGCAGGCCCGCTTCCGCCAGCACCTCGCGGTACCCCTGCAGACGGTCGGATCCCACCGCCATGTCGAGCGGGCCCGTGATCGTCGCGATCCTTCGGTGCCCGCGCTCGACGAGGTAGCGCGTGGCGATCCGTCCGCCCTCGACGTTGTCGACGTCCACGAAGTAGTAGCCGGATCCGTCGGCCGCGACCGGCCGGCCACCGAACACGACCGGAACCGCGCGGTGGATCCGCTCGAGGAACGTGTTCGACGCGTGGTGCGACACGATCAGAGCCCCGTCGACGTTGCCGCCGACGAGGTAGTTGGAGGTCTTGTCGCCCGGGTCGCCCGAGGCGATGAAGAGATTGAGCAGGTACTCGGTGGACGCGAGCCGGCCGTTGATGCCGCCGACGATCGCCGCGAAGAACGGGTCGCCGAAGAAGCGCTTGGTGTCCTCGGGCACCACCAGTGCGATCGCGAGCGTCTGCCGGCTGGCGAGCGAGCGGGCCGCTCGGTTCGGAACGTACGCCAGCTCGTCGATCGCGCGGCGCACCGACTCGAGCGCCGCGGGACTGACGCGGTCGCCTCCGCCCAGCACACGCGAGACGGTCGATCGGGAGACCCCGGCGCGCGCCGCGACCTCCTCGATCGTCGCCGCGGTCGCCCCCCGCGCGGCCCCCGCTCGAGGAACCGTCGTGGTGCTGGGTCGTTCCATCCGTCTCCTAGCCGAGGACCGGCGCTTCGACCCTCGCGACGCTCGATCCCTCGACCGAACGCGCCGCGATGATCCTCGCGTACTCGTGGCCGCTGTCCTTGATCGTGCGGACCTGCGTGTCGTAGTCGACGCGGACGATGCCGAACCGCTTCTCGTACCCCCAGGCCCACTCGTAGTTGTCGAGCAGCGACCAGTAGAAGTATCCCCGAACGTCGCTGCCGGCGTCGATCGCGTCGAGCACGGCCGTGAGGTGTCCGCGCACGAACTCGAGGCGCTCGACGTCGTGCACCTGACCGTCCGCGACCACGTCGTCGTACGCCGCGCCGTTCTCCGTGACGTACAGCGGCACGCCGGCGGGAGCGGCGTAGTCGGCCGCGACGCGATTGAGCAGGTTCGTGAGGCCCGCGAAGTCGACCTCCCAGTTCATGCTCGTGCGGGCGAAGCCGCGCTCGGCCCAGTGCACGCCGTCCATCGCCGGGAAGGGCGAGCGCTTCGGCCAGTCGGTCGGCGCCTCCCCCTTCGGCGCGGGGTCGGCGGGCACATGACCCGTGACGTACTCGCCGTGGTAGTAGTTCACGCCCAGGAAGTCGATCGGCGTGGAGACGACGGCGAGGTCGCCGTCCTGCACGGCGGCCTCGAACGCCGCCACGGCGTCGGCGTCGACCCCGCGGATGTCCGCCACGATGTCAGCGGGGTACTGACCGCGGAAGATCGGGTCCAGGAACCAGCGGTTGAACTGGCCGTCCACGCGACGGGCGGCGTCCTGGTCTGCGGGGTCGGCCGGATCCACCGGCTCGCCGTTCGTCAGGTTGAGCGTGATGCCGAACTCGAGTGCGGCGTCGCGCGCCCGGAGCTCCTGGACCGTGCGCCCGTGGGAGAGCAGCAGGTGGTGG
>NZ_JAPSJA010000158.1 GCF_031178525.1 Microbacterium sp. | reverse complement strand
GCGTACGCGATCGGCTCTCCCTGGCGGTCCTTGACCGTGCCGAACTCGATCGGCGCGTCCGGCGACACGTCGTTGAGCACGTTGATGTACCACTGCTCCATGGGCATCGCGCCGAGCACCCCGGTCGCGAACTGGTTGCCCTCTCCGAAGAAGTCGGCAGAGTCGCGGTAGGCCTTCACATCGCCGAAGCCGCCCTGCGCGTCGTAGATGCCGACCGCCCACTCGAGCGCCTCGACGGCCTTGGGATCGTCGAGCTGGGCGGTCTTCCCGTCCGCGCTGATCAGGTCCACGCCGTTGGCCTTGGCCCAGAGCGGGAAGAACTCGGGCAGCTTGCTGTCGACGCCGATGACGCTGAGCTTGCCGCCCTCCTTCTTCATGAGCGCCTCATTCGCGGCGCTCATCGCCTCCCAGTCGGAGCCGTCGACGTCGGAGAGCGAGAGCCCGGCGCCCTCGAGGAGGTCGGCGTTCGCCATGGTGACCTGCACGACGTTGAACTCCGGGATGCCGTACACCTGGTCGTCGAGCGTGACCTGCGCCAGCGCCGACTCGACGAACATGCCCGTGTCGATGCCCTCGCCCTCGATGCACCGCTGCAGCGGCAGGATGGCCCCGCGTGCCGCGAGGCTGCCGATCTGATCGCGGTTGGCATAGATCAGGTCCGGCGGATCGCCCGTCGCGGCCGCCGAGAGGAACTGCTGCAGGTCGAGCTCGCCCTCGGCCACCCGCACGTCCACGCCCTCGCCGAGCTCTGCCTTGGCGAGGTCCATGCGGGTCGTGGCGACCTCGTCGACGCCCGCGAAGCCCATCACGCTGAGCTCGCCCTCGAGCTCGGCTCCCGAGTCGTACTGCGCGCCCCCGTCGTCGGTGCCTCCTGTGCCGACGGCGCATCCCGCGAGCACCAGCGCCCCGCCGGCGAGCGCGGCCGCGGCCGCTGTCCGGAACCTGTTCATCACTTCCACTCCTTGCTGTCCATCCCGCAACTTCAGCCGCCCGCAGGCGCCTCATCCCCCTTGGGGACGCTAGGGGCGACGCGAGCACGCGGGCTAGGCACTTGACAGAACCGCTTCTCTGGAGGAGCGGTTCTCGCTGGGTGGGAAAGCGGCACCAGCGCGGCGATGCAATCCCTTCCCGCTGGGTGGGAGCCGCTTCTACGGTCGATGACGTCCGACAGTTCCGGTCGGATCGTCACAAGGAGGACCTATGAGTCAGACCCATCTCGAGACGCCCGAAGACCTCGTGCGCTTCAAGCTGCGCACCGCGATGAGCATGGAGGAGGATTCGCTCGCGTCGCTGCTCGAGTTGGCAGAGGCTGCGCAGACGGCGGACATCAAGAAGCTCTTCCGCCACCACGCCGATGAGACGCGCGAGCAGATCGAGAATCTGCGCAAGGTGTTCCAGCTTCTCGAGGTGCCGGAGTCGACCGCGCCGTCTCCCAGTACCAAGGGCATCAACAAGCAGGCGCAGTCGCTCATCCAGCGCAGCGCGCCCGAGCTGCGCGACCAGGTCACGCTGGCGGCTGCCCTCGGCAACGAGCACTACGAGATGGCGTCGTATCAGGGGCTCATCCTGCCGGTCACCGCGCTCGGCGCGACCGACGCGCTGAAGCTGCTGCAGGAGAACTGCGAGCAGGAGATCCACACGAGCGAGGAGCTCTCCACGCGCCTGAAGGAGCTCGTGCTCGGCTGAGCGACGCGGTGACGAAGGGCCGGTGCGCGGACGCACCGGCCCTTCGTCGTGCCGCCTACTCGGACTCGAGCGCCGAGGTGCCGTTGGGCGCGCCGACGGGCTTCGACTCGGCGGAGCCGCGCTGGCGCAGGTAGATCGAGAACGCCACCATGCATCCGACCGCGAGGAACTCGGACTGCCAGTTCTGCAGCGTCCGGCTCCAGAACTCCGGCCCCGTCACGTAGATCAGCCAGCTCGGCGCCAGCTCGCCGTGCTGCGCGGCCTCCTCGGTCGCGACGACCCAGCCCGCGAGCGACTGCGCGAACCACGACAGCAGGAAGGCTGCGCCCATCACGAGCAGCAGCGAGTTCGCGTAAAGCCACAGTCGGACGCCGCGCACGCGTGCCCAGGCGGGCGAGTCCTCGCGCGAGTGCTCGCCGATCAGCTGCTCCTCGTCGGAGCCCGTTCCCTCGTCGCCGGGCTTCTTCGACTCGGGCGATCCCCGCTGCACGAGCCACACCGTCGCGAGGATGAAGACGAAGAACTGCAGGAACTCCGACTGCCAGTTCTCCGCCAGGTCGACCATGAACTCGGACGAGGCGACGTATTCCCAGAACGGAATCGGCGCGAGTTCATGCCGGATCAGCTCTTCGTTGTTGAGCGCGTGGCCGGCGACCGCCTGGAACACCACCGACAGCACGAACAGCCCGAGGAACAGCAGGCTCAGGGCGTTGTCCCTGATCGGGCGCGTCTTCATAGTCCCGCCAGCGGAAGTGTGATCATCACGGTCAACCCCACGGCGACGATCCCGGCCCACGTCCAGAACGCGAAGCGCATGCCGCTGGTGTCTTCGACCAGCGGGCTCTCGTCCACTGCGTCGTGTGTCTGTCCCATGAGCAGACGGTAGAACGAACCGCTCCGCGAAGCGAACCGGGGGCGCGGCGCGTCCGGCGAGGAGCTCGGATACTCGCGATCTAACGAGCGGCTCCCGAACAGTCAAGCCCATTACCGCGCCAGGGCGCCCGACCTAGCGTCGTTGACATACAGCCCGACGAAGACAACACCAGATGGAGGAGTGACTTATGACCACCACCCTGAATGCCGAGATCGACGTCGACGCTCCGGTCGACATCGTCTACAACCAGTGGACGCAGTTCGAGTCGTTCCCCCACTTCCTCGGCGCCGTGAAGTCCGTGCAGCAGATCGACGACGTGCGCACGCGCTGGACCGTCAGCATCGCCGGCAAGGAGGAGGAGTTCTACGCCGACATCGTCGACCAGGTGCCGGACAGCCACGTGGCGTGGCAGAGCACGGACGGCGCGTTCCACGCAGGCCGCGTCGAGTTCGAGCCCCACGGCTCCGAGACGCGCGTGAAGCTCCGCATGGAGTGGGAGCCGGAAGGGCTGATCGAGAAGGTCGGCGCCGCGCTGAACATCGATGAGGCGCAGGCCAAGATGGACCTGGAGCGCTTCAAGAAGTTCATCGAGGAGCGCGGCGCGGAGACCGGCGGCTGGCGCGGCGAGGTGCACGGCCGGCAGGAGACCTCCCCCGACGCGTGACGCGCAGGTCGGTTTCACGCGAGCGCGTTCGATCTCGCTGAGAATCTGCGGTGCCCCACGATGGCGCGACTCCGGTATCGTCGCCATCGTGGGGCGATTCATTTATGGCGCGGCGGCCGACTCCGTCGATATCGACGACAGGACGCTTGCGCATCTGCGCATCGTCGTGATGAACAAGCTCCGCCGCGGCGAGCCGTTCATGTATGACACGAAGCTGGGCGACGGCATCGGACGGCGCAGCTTCTGGCTGCACCCCGCCGTGCCGCTGCAGTTCCACTTCTCCGGCGGACGCGCACCGCGCATCAACCGCGCCTGGCTCGATGAGCTGATGAAGGCCGCGAGCGGCCCGAACGGGCTCACCGTGATGCCGGAGCCGACGGACCCCTCCCAGCTGCCCGCCGAGGACTGAGCCTCGGAACGCGAAATCCCCCTCTCCGGCTCGGCCGGGAGGGGGATTCGCGTTCGAAGAGGTGGGCTCAGGCGGCGGGAGCGGGCATCGCCGCTTCCGTGCCGTCCGTGTCGGCGTCCTGGCCGACGTGCTCGGTTACCAGGGTGATGCCGCCGAGCGCGTTGGCCGAGTGGGCGAGCTCCTCGATCCACTCGCGGTTCAGTTCGGGGGCGACGGCCTCATCGAACTCGAAGCGCACGGGGATCGACGGGTGCATCCAGATCGTGCTGCGGCCGGGGCCGTCCTCGGCCGGGTGCTGCCACGACACGGTGAAGCTCTCCTGGCGGCGCAGCTTCGCGACGACCACCACCTTGAGGTGCGCCAGAGCGCGATCTGCGATGTGGATAGGCGCGGAATCGGTGCCGTAGTGGAGGATGCCCATGGGTCGGAGAATAGCCGCCGATCATTGGTGCGCAAAATGATCACGGATGCCGACATTCCGCCGGTGCCCGAGAGCGCTGGTGAGTGGGAGCATGACGTCGCGCGACGCGCGACAGCGGAAAGCGACGGGCACAGCTGATCCGTAAGCGCCGCCCATAGCCTGAGGCCATGACGTCTCAGCCGATCGACGGCGAATTCCTCGACGACGTGCGCGGGCTGCGGGATCAGCTCTCGCGTTTCCTCGCCGAGTACCAGTTCGGCATGCGGGAGATCGAGACGAAGCTGTCGATCCTGCGGGACGACTTCGAGCACGCGCACGCGTACAACCCCGTGGAGCACCTCTCCTGCCGGCTCAAGACGCCAGACTCGATCGCCGAGAAGGTCGTGCGCAAGGGGATAGAACCCGACCTGGCCACGATCCGCCGCGAGATCACCGACATCGCGGGCGTGCGCGTCACCTGCAGCTTCGTGCGAGACGTGTATCGGCTGTTCGACCTGCTGGCGGGTCAGGACGACATCACGGTGCGCGAGGTCAAGGACTACATCGCGACGCCGAAGGCGAACGGCTACAAGAGCCTTCATGCCATCGTCGAGGTGCCCGTGTTCCTCGCGCAGGGAACGGTGCGCGTGCCCGTCGAGGTGCAGCTGCGCACCATCGCGATGGACTTCTGGGCGAGCCTCGAGCACAAGATCTACTACAAGTACGACAAGCACGTGCCGTCGCGCCTGACCGACAGCCTGCGGGAGGCTGCTCTCACGGCTGCGGAGCTCGATGCGCGCATGGAGAGCCTGCATCGCGAGATCCACGGTGATCCGATGCTGCCTCCCCGCCCCGTCCCACCCCTGCGGATCGTGCCGGCGGGCGGGGGGATCTCGCACGCCTGAGGGCGGCTTCGAGTCGGCGTGTTTCTCCCCGCGATGCGGCCTGGTCGCGTTTCGGCGCCCGCCGCGTAGGCTTTCGCGCGTGACCGTGAACCCGCCGTACCGCGCCGACATCGTCGGCTCCTTCCTGCGTCCCGAGGCCCTCAAGGTCGCGCGGGCCCGGTTCGCCGAGGGCCGTCTCGCGGCGGAGGCGCTGCGCGAGATCGAGGACGAGCAGATCGCAGGCCTCGTGCGCAAGCAGGCCGAGAACGGCCTCGCCCTGGCGACGGACGGCGAGTTCCGCCGATCCTGGTGGCATTTCGACTTCTTCGACGGGCTCGACGGCGTCTCGATCGTCGACACGGATCACGGTCTGCCCTTCCAGGGCGTGCAGACGCGCCAGAAGGCCGTGCAGATCAACGGCCGGATCGGGTTCGGCGCGCATCCGCACGTCGAGCACGCCGGCTCGCTGCTGCCGTTGGCGGCGTCCGCGGGCGTGCAGGCGAAGGCGACGATCCCCTCGCCGACCGTGCTGGACTTCCGCGTGGAGCCGCAGAACATCGTGGGCGGCTACGCGAGCCGCGACGAGTACGTCGACGACCTCGTCGCGGCGTACCGTGCCGCCGTCCGCGCGTACTACGACGCCGGCGTCCGCTACCTGCAGTTCGACGACACCGCGTGGGCGTACCTGTGCAGCGACGTCGAGCTCGAGCGGGCGCGCACCGAGCGCGGCATCGACACCCGGGGGCTC
>NZ_JAPSJA010000157.1 GCF_031178525.1 Microbacterium sp. | reverse complement strand
CGCGCATCGAGCAGGTTGCGGTAGGCCGCCCGCTCGGCCGTGAACACGCGTCCGCCCGGGAGGTTGTCGAGCCAGGCCTGCGCGACGTGCTCGGTCGTGAGGGCGGTGCCGTGCGCCTCCAGCAGGTCCAGCGCCAGCAGAGGGAAGTTGAGGTCGTCGTCCTCGGGCATCCCGTCGATGTTCTCCACGAGCGACGTCGGCGCCGAGCGACGGTTCCATGGCCAGCGCGCCGCGATCTCCGCTGGGAGTCCGCGCGCGGTGAAGTAGCTCGTGAGGGGCCAGTTCCCCGTCGCCCGCGCGATCTCCTCGATGCCCGTGCGCGGGATCTTCTCGACGGGTTTGCCGAGCAGGCAGCCCGCGGCGCGGCCGTACCAGGCGCCACGCACGCGATCGAGGTCGATCCCGCTCCCCGTCCGCAGCTCCGGCGCGGCGGGAAGCAGGTCCTCGATCTCGTCCCACTCGTCGGGCTCGTCCGCGGACGTCGCCCGAAGCCCCGCCAGTTCGTCGAGCACGTCGCGTGCGAGCGTGCGCAGCTCCGGCGGAGCGGCGGTCGCGCTCGCACCGCTCGGCTGCAGCACGGTCTCTCCCCCGGCCTCGGCCCAGCGCCGCTCGATGCGCGCGACGTCCTCCTCCTTGGCGCCCTGCTCGCGCAGCGCGACGAGCTCGCCGGCGACGAGATCCTCGGGCTGCGCCCACGTGAGCCTCACGCCGCCGCGCCCCTGTCCGCGGGATCCGCCGGGCCGTTCAGCAGCGCCTCAAGGCCCGCCGCGCGCTCCCTCGCACGGCGCGCGTCCTCCCCCGCGATGTCGCGCACCACGGCGGTCATGCTGCGGATCACGCCCTCAAGATCCAGTCGGCTCGCCTCCGCGACGGCTGTGACCCACTCCGCGGGCACGGCGTCGCGCCCGCCGAGCGCGCCGCAGATCGCGCCGGCCATGGTCGCGATGGAGTCGGAGTCGCGTCCGTAGTTGACCGCGTCGATCACCGCATCGCGCGCGTCCCCGTCGTGCGCGGCGACGAACCCCAGGGCCGCCGGCAGCTCCTCGATCGACTTGGTGCGCGAGGGCAGTCGCGCGTCCATCGCCATCGCGCGGTACGCGTCCCCCACGGTGTCGTAGGGCGCGACCGCGGCCCGGATGACGCGGCCCAGTTCCCGCGGATCCTCCGACCCGCCGCCGGCACGGTGGTCGCGCACGGCGTCGAGCACAGCGCGGATGGCGGCCGCCGTCCCATCGTGCGCGACGCGCAGCGCCGCATCCATCACGTCCGTCACGGTCGCCCCGGGC
Organism: Microbacterium sp.; assembly: GCF_031178525.1. Lineage (GTDB taxonomy): Bacteria > Actinomycetota > Actinomycetes > Actinomycetales > Microbacteriaceae > Microbacterium. The sequence goes on along the minus strand of NZ_JAPSJA010000157.1, from coordinate 4,423 downwards.
GCCGCCGCGGCCGCGACCGCGGCCGCGAAGACGCCGGCGGCCTCGCGCCCGTACGACGACTGGTGTGCGCCCGCGATGTCGATCGCCTCGGCGTACGCGGCCTCCGGGTCGCCGATGTTCACGAGTCCGACGGGAGCCATGTACATGGCGGCGCCGCAGTTGACGATGTTGCCGACGCCGGCCTCGCGCGGGTCGGCATGTCCGTAATGCAGCTTGGCGACGAGCCACTTCTCCGCGAGGAACACCCGCTGCAGGATGAGTGCCTCCTGCTCGAGCTCGGGGATCCACCGTGGTGCGCCGATCATGATCGGAACGAGATCGCTCGCGACGTGGTACGCGTCCAGGTGCGTGCGCCGGGCGGCGTAGACCTCGATGAGCGCATGCGTCATGAGGGTGTCATCGGTGACGTGCCCATCACCCTTGTGATACGGCGCGATCGGCCGAGCCGTGCGCCAGTCGGGCAGGAACGGCCCCACGATGCCGGTGACGCGGCCGCCGTGACGCTCCTCGATCTGCTCGGGCGTCCATCCCTCGGTTGCGCCTCCCAGCGCATCCCCCACGGCGGCTCCTGCGAGCACACCCGCCACTCGGTCCTCCAGCAGATCCACGCGGCTTCCCTTCCCTCGATCTCTCACACGCTCCGAAGCGAGCGGGGGCGCCGGCGGCGCCCCCGCTCTGCCGTCATCCGGCGATATCCGCCCAGCCGTCGGTCAGCTGCTGGCGCAGCTCATCGACGCTGATCTGGTCGGCGAAGTACTGCTGGAAGGCCGGTGTGGCGATGGTGTCCTTCCACTCGGTGTACTTCGCGACCTTGAGGAACGGCGGCGCCTCGAGGCCCTCGGCCGAGGCGAGGATCTGGTCCCAGCCCGTCGCACCTGCGGCGAGCTCCTCCACACCCGCCTGCGCCTCACCCGACGAGGGGATGAGCGCGTCAGCGAACGCGATCGAGGCGAGGTTGTCGCCGGCCGCGAGGTACTCGAGGAAGGCTGCGGACTCCTCGACGTGCTCGGAGTCGACGTTGACCGAGTACGTCTGCGGGTTGGCCGACTGCAGCGCGCCCGCCGTGCCCTCCAGCGGCGGCAGCACCGTCCAGTTGAAGCCGTCGGGAGCGTCGTTCGCGATGTTCGTCGCCTGGAACGAGCCCTGCACCGTCATGGCGACCGTGCCGCCGTAGAACGAGGCGAGCACGTCCGAGCCGGACAGCGTGAGGCTGGTCGGGTCGAGCGACTCGTCCTCGTATGCCATCTGGTGGATGCGCTCCGGGACGGCGGTCTCCTCCTCGCCGACGTCGATCGTCGCCTCCTCGCCTTCGCCCTCGAAGTACCCGCCGTCGAAGCCGAGCGACAGGCTCATGATCGTGGCGGTCGGCGAGCCGAGGCCCCAGCCGAGACCGAACGTGCCGTCCTGCGTGGTCGCCTGTGCGATCTCGCGCAGCTCGTCCCACGACATCGTGGGACCGCTCGGCACCTCGACCCCCGCCGCCTCCAGCAGGTCGGTGTTGGCGAACACCAGGTACGACTGCAGCGTCGACGGGTACGCCACGATCTGGTCGTCGACCGTGACCGACTCCCAGATCCCCTCGGAGATGTCGCCCTTGAGGTCATCGCTGATGTACTCGCTGAGATCGGCGAGGTAGCCGTCCTGGGCGAACGGCACGATGCTCGAGGCCTCGTAGTGGATGATGTCCGGCGCGGTTCCGCCCGTGAACTGGGTGATCAGCTTGTCGTAGATGCCGTCCCAGCCGGCCTGGATGATCTCGACCTGCACGTCGGGGTTCTCGGCGTTCCAGGAGTCGACGATCTCCTTCACGGCTTCCTGCGTCGCCGGCTGGTCGGACAGCGACTGGAACTGCAGCGTGACGGCCTCGCCGTCGGCACCGCCGCCGCCGCTGGCGCTTCCCTGCTGACAGGCGCTGAGCGTCAGGGCGGCGATGCCCGCGACAGCCACGGCGCCGAGCCTGGCCATAGTTCTCATGGTGTGTGCCTTTCTCATGGTGGTGGGGACCTAGCCCTTGACCGCACCGGCGAGCATGCCGCCGGTGAGTCTCTTCTGAAGGATGCTGAAGATGATCAGCGACGGGATCGTCGCGAGCACCGCGCCGGCCGCGAGCGGGCCGAGCTGCGTCTGCCCCTCCGCGCCGAGGAACGATCGCAGCGTGATCGGGAGGGTGTAGTACTCGGGGCTCTGGATGAGCACGAGCGCGAGGAAGAACTCGTTCCACGCCGACACGAACGTGAACATCGCCGTCGCGACGAGTCCCGGCACCAGCAGCGGGAACACGATCGACCGCAGCACGGTCCAGCGCCCTGCGCCGTCCATCTCGCCCGCCTCCTCGAGCTCGCGCGGGATCGCGGCGACGTAGCCCTGCAGCATCCACAGCGTGAACGGCATGGTGAAGGTGACGTACACGAGGATCAGGCCGAACAGGGTGTCGTTCAGCTGCAGCGTCCGCAGCACGAGGAACAGCGGGATGATGATCAGGATCGACGGGAACACCTGGCTCGCGAGGATCCAGACGGTGCCTGCCGCGCGCAGCCTGCCCTTCAGGCGCGCGAGCGCGTAGGCCATCGGCATCGACAGCAGCAGCGTGACGATCATCGTCACGACCGACACCAGCAGCGAGTTGCCGGCGGATCGGATCAGGTTCTGCCGGTCGAGCGCGGCGGCGTAGTTGCCGAACTCCCACTCGCGCGGCAGCAGGTTGACCGCGAGCGAGTTCAGCTCGCCGGTCGACTTGAACGAGGCCGACAGCAGCCACAGCAGCGGGAAGCCGAGGAAGACGAGGTACACGGCGAGGGCTGCGTACTGCAGCACGGTGACGTGCCGTGCCCGGCGCATGCCGCCGCGAGGCCGGCGCGGGGTCTTGCGACCGGTGACGATCGTGCGGGTCGCGTCGGTCATCGCCTGACCTCCTTCCCCTGCCGGAACTGATTGATCAGGTAGACGGCGAGGATCAGCATGATCGCGACCACGAGGGTGTTGCCCATCGCCGAGGCGTAGCCGATCTCGCGGTTGCGGAACGCCTCGAGGTAGGTGAACAGCGGCGGGATCATGGTGCGCCCGCCCGGCCCGCCCTCCGTGAGCACGTACACCAGCCCGAACGAGTTGAACTGCCAGATGAAGTCCAGGCTGGTGATCGCGAAGATCACGGGGCGCAGTGCCGGCAGCGTGACGTGCCAGAAGCGCCTCAGCGCGCCCGCGCCGTCGACCGCGGCCGCCTCGTGCAGCTCGGGCGCGATGGACTGCATCCCGGCGAGCAGCAGCACGGTCGTCTGCGGGATGCCCGCCCAGACACCCACCACGATCACGGCAGGCAGCGCGGTCTCGAAGTCGCCCAGCCAGTTCACGCCGGGGATCCCGACCGACTCGAGTGCGGCGTTGAGGGGTCCGGAGTTCGGGTTGTAGATCATGCGCCAGACGATGGCGATGACCACGGGCGGCATCGCCCACGGGATCAGCGCCAGCACGCGCGTGAGCGTCTTGAGCCGGAGATCGGAGTTGAGCAGCAGCGCGAGCCCCATCGCGCTCACGAGCGTGAGGAGCGCGACCGCGCCCGACCAGATCAGGCCGATGCCGAACGAGTTCCAGAACCGGTGGTCTCCCGCGAGCTCGATGAAGTTGCCGAACCCGATGAACGAGATGTCCGCGTTGCGGGCGAGGGTCGCGTCCGTGAAGCCGAGCGCGACGCCGCTCACCAGCGGCACGACGGAGAAGATCAGGATCGGCAGCAGCGCGGGGATGACGAGCGCGACCGCCTCGCGGCGCTCGGCGCGCGCGCGATGGCCCAGACCCTGCGAGCCGCGCGTGGTGGTCGCGCTCATCCGGCGACCTCCAGCCCTTCTCCCGTCAGCGCGCGGAGGCCCGCCTGCGACGAACCACGCACGCGGAGCGACGGTGCCACCGTGACCGAGTGCGCCGGGCGGTCCGGCTCCGCCAGCCGCGCGACGAGCAGTTCCGCCGCGACGCGACCACGCTCGGCGGCGCCGAGGTCGACGCTCGTGAGGCCGGGGCGGGAGACCACGGCGAGCTCGGTGTCGTCCACGCCCGTGACCGCGATGTCCTCCGGCACGCGCAGCCCCAGATCGTCGGCTGCGTGGATCGCGCCGATCCCGATGAGGTCGTTCGCAGCGACGATCGCGTCGGGCAGCTGAGGTGCCTCCGCTGCCAGTGCGGCCTCGAGCAGCTCGCGCGCCGCGCGGTAGCCCTCCGCGATCGTGAAGTCGCGCGCGACGGTCTCGGTGCTCGCGATGGCCCTTGCCTCGACCGCGCGGCGGAAGCCCTCCTGCCGGACGCGACCCGGTGTCGTGTCGGCGGGACCGTTCAGGAAGGCGATTCGGCGCCGCCCCGCGTCCGCGAGGTGATCGACGACCAGCGCCATGCCCTTGGCGGAGTCGGCGCGGACCGTGTCGACGTCGGTTCCGTC
>NZ_JAPSJA010000156.1 GCF_031178525.1 Microbacterium sp. | reverse complement strand
GACGCCCGTCGCCGCCAGGATCAGCACCGACAGCTCGCCCATCGTGTCCCAGCCGCGCAGGTCGACGAGTGCGACGTTCACGACGTTCTTGCCGTGCCCGATCTCGTACGCGAGCTCCTCCCAGCCGACCGAGACGGACGGATGGATGCGCGCGCCCGAGGCGATCACGACGATCACGGCCATCGTGATGCCGACCGCCGCGGCGAGCACGGCCCGCAGCACGGGGGCGGCCGTGCCGTTGTGGGCTCCCATGCGGGAGGGCAGGCGCCGCAGCACGAGGGCGAAGGCCACGAGCGTGACCGTCTCGACGAGCACCTGCGTGAGGGCGAGGTCGGGGGCGCCGATCACGGCGAACAGCGTGACCATGCCGAGCCCCGTGACGGCCGCGAGCACCACGCCCGTGTAGCGCTTGCGCGCGCGGACCGCGATCACACCGGCCGCGATCATGACGGGCGCGGCCGCGAGCTGGGCGGGGTCCTGCCACGCGTCGAGCTCCACGCGCCAACCCGGCGACGCGAGCAGCGCGACGCCCTCGCTCACGACGAGCACGACGAAGATCGTCGCCACGTAGATGGGCAGCGAGCCGCGCTGCGTGAGCGACGTCACGGCGACCGACAGCCGGTCGACGCCGCGCGTGACGGCGTAGTACGCGTCGGCCGCCGTGAAGCGCACGATGCGGCCGGTCACATCGAATCCGGTCGCGCGCGCGATCCACAGGATGATCGCACCGCCCGCGAGCGTGACGGCCGACAGCAGCAGGGCGGGTCCGAGGCCGTGCCACAGCGCGAGGTGGCTCTCGTGCGCGGCGACGGGCGCGATGCCCGCCGCCGTGTCGGCGTACGGTGCGAGCAGGGTGTCGAGGAGCGGGGCGACCAGGCCCCCCGCGAGCCCGAGCGCGGAGAGCACGAGCGGCACGCCGAGGAAGCCGATGGGCGGGTCGGGCCACTCGGTGCGGGTGCGCGCGGCGCCCTGCGCGTCGCGCTTGGTCCAGAACGCGCCCCACAGGAAGCGGGCACCGTACGCGACGGTAAGCATGGAGCCGGCGACGATGCCGACGAGCGCGACCACGCCCCATCCATCGCCCGCTCCGCCGGCCTCGAGGAACGCGGTCAGCGCCCCCTCCTTCGCCACGAAGCCCAGCGTCGGCGGCAGGCCCGCCATGGAGCCGATCGCGACGAAGGAGATGACCGCCATGACCGGCGCCTGCTTGCCGACGCCCGACAGCTCGTCGATGTCGCGCGTGGACAGCTGGCGGTCGATCACGCCGACCACGAGGAACAGCGTCGACTTGAACAGCGCGTGGGCCAGCACGAGCGCGAGACCGGCGAGCGCGGCGTCGCGCGTGCCGTACCCGATCACGACCGAGATGAACCCCAGCTGGCTCACCGTGCCGAACGCGAGGATGCGCTTCAGGTCGCTCTCGCGCAGCGCCTGCACCCCGCCGAGCAGCATCGTGAAGACTCCGAGGATCACGATCACCGGGCGCCAGGGATCCGACTCCGCGAACACCGGAGCGAAGCGGGCGAGCAGATAGATGCCGGCCTTCACCATCGCGGCGGCGTGCAGGTACGCGCTCACCGGGGTGGGCGCCGCCATCGCGCCGGGCAGCCAGAAATGGAACGGGAAGATCGCGGACTTGCTCAGCGCCCCGACGAGCAGCAGCACGAGCGCGACGTTCACGAGCGGCCCGCTGGGCGCGTGCTCCAGGATGTCGCTGAGGCTCGTGGTGTCGGCCGTGACGGCGAGGATCACCACGCCGATCAGCATCACGAGTCCGCCGAGGGTGGTGACGAGCAGCGCCTGCAGCGCCGCGCGCCGGCTTCCCGCGCGCAGGTGGTAGTGCCCGATCAGGAGGTACGACAGGATGCTCGTGATCTCCCAGAACATCACGAGCATCACGATGTCGTCCGTCAGCACGACGCCGTACATGGCGCCGGCGAACGCGAGCAGCACGCTCGAGAAGCGCCCGACGCCCTCGGTCTTGCCGCGGAAGTACCAGCGGCAGTACGTCATCACGAGCGCGCCGACGCCGCTGACGATGAGCGTCATGAGCCAGCCGAGCGTGTCCATCCGCATCGAGATCTCGATGCCGAGGGGGCGGATCCACTCGTACGTCGAGAAAGGGACGTCGCCCGCCAGCACGCGGCCGCTCATCCAGACGGCGTGCACGAACGCGGCGAGCGGGAACAGCGCCCCGACGTAGAAGACCCGCGCACCGAGCGGCTTCGCAAGCAGGATCAGCAGCAGGGATCCGGTGGCGAACGCAAGGAGGAGAGGCAGCATGCGCGTCTCCTCTGGCTCGTCGGGCGTAAGCGGCGGTCAGCAGGCGGAAGGGTGTCCGTCGAGTCTACCCGGGCACTTCCGCCCCCGGGTCCCGGCCCTCCCTCACGCGGGCCGCCCCCTCTCGCCCAAACCATATGGTTCGAACGAGACGACACGGCCTGACGCGCACGGGACCTGTGGTCTCGTTCAGACCATGTGGTTTGGCGATGCGAGGGCGGGCTCAGCCCCGGGCGACGGCCGCCGCGCGGGCGGCCGCGGGCAGCGCGTCGACGATGCGCCCCAGGGCCTCGTCGTCGTGCGCGGCGGTGAGGAACCAGGCCTCGAACACGCTGGGCGGCAGCGCCACGCCGGCGTCGAGCATCGCGTGGAAGAACGGGCGGTATCGGAACGCCTCCTGCGCCTTCGCCGCCGGGTAGTCGCGCGGCGCCTCGGCCGCGAACACGGGGTTGAACAGGCTGCCTGCGCGCGAGATCGCGTGCTCGACGCCCTCGGCGGCGAGCGCTGCGGACACCTCGAGCGCGACACGGTCGGCGGCCGCGTCTACCGTTGCGTAGACCTCGGGCGTCGCGAGGCGCAGCGTCGCGATGCCCGCCGCGACGGAGAGCGGGTTCCCCGACAGCGTGCCGGCCTGGTAGACCGGCCCGACGGGTGCGAGCTGCTCCATGACCGCGGCCTTGCCGCCGAGCGCTGCGAGCGGCATGCCGCCGCCGATGACCTTGCCGAACGTGATGATGTCGGGCTCGTACGGCTCCCCCGCCTCGACCTGCAGCCCCCAGTATCCGGCGGGGCCCACGCGGAATCCGGTGAGCACCTCGTCGAGGATCAGCAGCGCGCCGTGCTCGTGGGCGATGGCCGCGAGGCCGGCGTTGTAGCCGTCCTGCGGGCGAACGACGCCCATGTTCGCGGGTGCGGCCTCCACGATGATCGCGGCGATCTGGTCGCCGCGCTCGGCGAAGATCGCCCGCACCGCGTCGAGGTCGCCGTAGGGGGCGACGAGCGTCTGCGCCGCGATCGGCGCCGGCACGCCGGCCGTGCCGGGAAGCGCGAGCGTGGCGAGACCGGATCCGGCCGCCGCCAGCAGTCCGTCCGAGTGCCCGTGGTAGTTGCCGTCGAACTTGATCAGCAGATCGCGGCCCGTGACTCCGCGGGCGAGCCGGATGGCCGTCATCGTCGCCTCCGTGCCTGTCGACACCAGGCGCACCTGCTCGACGGGCGCGAGTCCTCCGGCGGTCACGCGGCCCGCCACGAGATCCGCGAGCTCGACCTCGCCCTCGGTCGGCGCACCGAAGGACAGTCCGCGGGTGGCCGCATCGCGCACGGCGTCGACGACCTCGGGATGCGCATGACCGAGCAGCGCGGGCCCCCACGACGCGACGAGGTCGACGTACTCGCGGCCCGCCGCGTCGGTGACGTACGCGCCGCGCGCCGACTGCAGGAATCGCGGCGTGCCGCCGACGGATCCGTACGCCCGCACGGGCGAGTTCACGCCTCCCGGGATCACTTCGCGGGCGTGGGCGAACAGGTCCTCGTTGCGATCGCGCATGCATCCATTCTCTCGCGCGCCGCCTGTGCCCGCGCCGCGCGGGCGCCACCACGCCTCGCGGTCGGGTGCGTCAGGTCGTCGGGGCCGCCACTGCGCGAGACCTCACCGCCGGCGCGAGACGTCACCGTGCGGCGATGTCTCACGGCAGGTGTGAGGTCTTGCCGGGCGCAGGTGCGCGACGGCGCCTGAGGGCCTAGAGCTGCTCGCGCAGCCAGCCCGCGGCCTCGGCCGCCCAGTAGGTCAGGATCGCGTCGGCGCCGGCGCGGCGGATGCCCAGCAGCGACTCCAGGATGGCTCCGCGCCGGTCGATCCAGCCGTTCGCGCTCGCGGCCTCGATCATCGAGTACTCGCCGGACACCTGGTACGCCCACACCGGCACGTCGACCGAGGCGCGCACGTCCGCGAGCACGTCCAGGTACGGCAGCGCGGGCTTGACCATGACGATGTCCGCGCCCTCCTCGACATCGAGCAGGGCCTCCTTCACGCCCTCGCGGCCGTTGCCGGGGTCCAACTGGTAGGTGCGGCGGTCGCCCTTCAGCTGCGAGTCGACGGCCTCGCGGAAGGGGCCGTAGAACGCGCCGGCGTACTTCGCCGAGTAGGCCATGATCAGCGTGTCCGTGAATCCCTCGGCGTCCAGCGCGTCGCGCACGGCGGCGACCTGGCCGTCCATCATGCCGGACAGGCCGAGCAGCGTCGATCCGGCCCTCGCCTGCGCCACGCCCATCGCGGCGTACCGCTCCAGGGTCGCGTCGTTGTCGACCGCGCCGTCCGCGCGGAGCACGCCGCAGTGCCCGTGGTCGGTGAACTCGTCCAGGCAGAGATCCGTCTGCACGACGAGAGCGTCGCCCACCTCCGCCGCGACGGCCTCCGTCGCGACGTTCAGGATGCCGCGCGGGTCGTCCGCGCCGGAGCCGGTCGCGTCGCGCCTCGCGGGCACGCCGAACAGCATGACGCCGCCGACGCCCGCCTCCGCCGCCGCCGTTGCGGCGCGGCGCAGCGAGTCGAGCGTGTGCTGCTGCACTCCCGGCATGGAGGAGATGTCCGCGGGCTCGGAGATGCCCTCGCGCACGAACATCGGCAGCACGAGCTGCGACGGCACGAGGTGGGTCTCGCGCACCAGCCTGCGCACGGCGGGCGACTGACGCAGCCGACGCGGACGGTGGGTGGGGAAGCTCATCGAGACGACTCCTGGCGGTTGTCGGTGACGGTCTCGATCACCCCGGTCGGCGCGGGGTCGACGCGGATGGATCCGGTCGCGACGGGCCCGGTCGCCGGGATCGCGAGCGCCTCGGGCGACGGCTCGGGCACCGGCATGCTCTCGAGCGCCGCGATCAGCGAGTCGATGTTCTGCTCCGGCGCGATGAGCTGGATCGGAAGACCGATCTGCTCGGCGTCATATGCCGTGCGCGGCCCGATCGCCGCGATGACCGTGCGATCCGCGATGTGCGGGAACTGCTCGCGCACCTGCTCGGCGACCGACCCGGACGTCACGAGAATCGCGTTGATCCGGCCCGTCACCACATCGCGGATGACCGTGTCCTTCGCCGGGACGCCCACCGTGCGGTACGCGACGACGCTGCGCACGTCATGTCCCGCGTCGATCAGCATCTCGGTGAGCACGGGCTTGGCGATCTCGCTGCGCAGCGTGAGGATGCGCCGCGGCTCGGGTTCGAGGCCGTTCATCTGGCGCGCCATCCCGGCGGCCGAGTTGTCGCTCTCGGGGACGAGGTCGACGCGATAGCCGACCGCGCTCAGCGCGGCCGCGGTGGTCTCGCCGACGGCCGCGACCTTCGTCGCCTCGGGGATCTTGGCGTCGTACGCGTAGAGCACGTCGACCGTCGTGGCGCTCGTCACGGTGACCCAGTCGAAGCGTCCGGCCGCCAGGTCCGCGAGCGCCGCCTCGAGCGTCGCCGAGTCGTCCGTCGG
>NZ_JAPSJA010000155.1 GCF_031178525.1 Microbacterium sp. | reverse complement strand
CGTGCCCTGCCCCGCGGCGAGGATGACGATGGCCAGGTCGGTGTTGTCGGTCATGCTCCGCCACCAGGATTCGAACCTGGTCCTCACAGCTCCAAAGGCTGTCGTGCTGCCGTTACACCATGGCGGACCGCGGCCCGTCCGGATGCACGGAGCCGCGGATCAAGTCTGCCACTCGCGCATCCGCGGGTCGGACGCGCCGCGACGGGCGCCGCGCCGTGGCGGCCTTCCTCCGCCGAACAGGGCTCCGGCGGCTTCCGGCGCGACGTTGCGCCGCTGAGCGATGGACGAAGGTCGCGGCATAATGACCGGATGGCATCCGAGACGGACGAGGTCGACCGCATCGTCGGCGCGTGGGCGCAGCAGCGTCCCGACCTCGACTTCTCCCCCATGGAGGTGCTCTCGCGCGTCGACCGTCTCTCCCGCCACCTCGACCGCGCGCGCCGGGACGCGTTCCGCCGCACGGACATCGAACCCTGGGAGTGGGACGTGCTGTCGGCGCTGCGTCGCGCCGGCGATCCGTATCAGCTCAGCCCGAAGCAGCTGCTGCAGCAGACGCTGGTGTCCAGCGGCACCATGACCAACCGGATCGACCGGCTGGTCGGGCGACGCTTCGTGCGGCGCGAGGCGGACCCTGGTGATGGGCGCAGCGTGCTCGTGACGCTCACGGACGACGGCAGGGTGCGCGTCGACGCAGCGATCACGCGCCTGATGGACGCCGAGGCCGAGCTGCTCGACCGCCTCAGCCCGACGGAGCGCGATCGCCTCGCGACGCTCCTGCGGCGACTCAGCCTCGGCTTCGACACCGCGCCGGGCGTCTGAGCCACCGACCGGCAGGATCGCCGACGCACCATCCGTGCGCAAGCCCGTTGAGCGATCCGGCTGCACGCGGTGAAGTGGATCGGTGAAGCAAGACGAGATCCAGCAGGTGGCCCGCACGATCTTCGGTTGGGAGCACCTGCGGCCCGCACAGCTCGAAGCCATCCAGGCCGCCGTGAGCGGGCAGGACGTCCTCGCCGTCCTCGCGACCGGATACGGCAAGTCGGCGGTGTACCAGGTGGCCGCCCAGCTGCGGGAGGGGATCACGGTCGTGGTGTCGCCGCTGATCGCGCTGCAGGAGGACCAGATCGCCGGTCTGCGGCAGGCGCCGGACGCTCCCGGGGCCGTCGCGCTGCACTCGGCAGGCGGCGCGCGGCGGACCGAGGACGCGTGGCGGCGGCTGCGCTCGGGCGAGGCGGAGTACGTGCTCCTCGCGCCCGAGCAGCTGGCGAAGGACGACGTGCAGGATGCGCTCGCGGAGCTCGAGGTCTCGATGCTCGTGGTGGACGAGGCGCACTGCATCGCGTCGTGGGGGCATGACTTCCGTCCGGACTACCTGCTGATCGGCGCCGCCGCCGAGCGCCTGGGCCGGCCGCCGATCGTCGCGCTCACGGCCACGGCCTCCACACCGGTGCGCGAGGAGATCGTCGCCCGCCTCGATCTGCGCGACCCGCGCATCCTGCTGGGCGACATCGACCGGCCGAACATCGAGCTGGCCGTGCGCCGATACGCCGAGGACGGCGAGAAGCGCGCGGCCGTCGTCGCCGAGATCGTGGAAGCCGAGGGCACGGGGCTGCTCTATGTCGCCACGCGGCGCGCCGCCGAGCGGTACGCCGACGAGTTCGCCGATCACGGGCTGCGCGCCGCGGCCTATCACGGCGGGCTGCCCGCCCGCGAGCGCGACCGCGTGCACCGCGAGTTCCTGGAGGGCGCGCTGGACGTGGTGTGCGCGACCTCGGCTTTCGGCATGGGCATCGACAAGGAGGACGTGCGCTTCGTCGTGCACGCCGACGCCCCGGAGTCCGTGGATGCGTATTACCAGGAGATGGGCCGCGCCGGCAGGGACGGCGAGCCGGCCCGCGCGACGCTGCACTACCGCCCCGAGGATCTCGCACTGCGACGCTACTTCGCCACGAAGCGACCGGGGCGACCCGAACTCGAGAGGCTCGTCGCGGCGCTCGGCTCATCCGAGACGGCCAGGACGCGACTGGCCGAGGCCACAGGACTGTCCGCACGCCGCGTGACCGCGCTGCTGACGCTGCTCGTCGACACCGCCGCCGTGAAGCTCGGACGACGCGGCGCGCGACTGCGCGGCAGGGTGGACGCGAAGCGCGCGGTCGACCAGGCGCTCGAGCGCGTCGAGGAGCGCGAACGCATCGACCGGTCGCGCATCGACATGCTGCGCTCCTACGCCGAGACGCGCCGGTGCCGTCGGCAGGTGCTGCTCGGCTACTTCGGCCAGCCGCTCGATGAGCCCTGCGGCAACTGCGACACGTGCGCGGCCGGCTCCGCGCTCGAGGCCACGGCGGCCCCCGACCGGGGCTGGCGCGTGGACGAGCGCGTGGACCACGACGAGTGGGGCCCCGGCACGGTCATGGAGGTCGAGGACGACCGCATGACGGTGTTCTTCGAGAGCGCGGGGTACAAGACGCTCGCCCTCCAGGTCGTCGAGGAGAACGAGGTGCTGCGGCGGGCGAGCTGACCGGTGCCGGCCGACCCATCCGATCAGCCCCTCGCGCTCAGCCGATCTCCTCGGTGAGCTCGAACCACCGCTCCTCCGCCTCGGCGATCTCGGTTTCGAGGGCCGTGATCGAGGCCATCTCGCGGCCGAGCCCGGCGTAGTCCGACTGGTCGTGATCGGCGAGCCCCGTGCGCGCGGCGTTGACCTGTTCCGCGAGCTTCGCGATCCTGCGCTCGAGCGCGGCGACCTCCTTCTGCGCGGCCCGCAGCTCGGCGCCGCTCAGCCCGCTCGGGGCGGCGGCCGTGGCCTGCGTCGCCTTCGCGGCGGGCGTGGCCTGCTCCAGCTGGCGCAGCTTCAGGTACTCGTCGACGCCGCCGGGCAGGTGGCGCAGGCGGTGACCGAGGATCGCGTACTGCTGATCCGTGACGCGCTCGAGGAAGTAGCGGTCGTGCGACACCACGATCAGCGTTCCGGGCCAGGAGTCGAGCAGGTCCTCCATCGCCGCGAGCATGTCGGTGTCGAGATCGTTGGTGGGCTCGTCCAGAATGAGCACGTTCGGCTGGTCGAGCAGGATCAGCAGCAGCTGCAGGCGGCGCTTCTGACCGCCGGAGAGGTCTTTCACCGGCGTCGAGAGCTGCGCGCTCGAGAATCCCATGCGCTCCAGCAGCTGGCCGGGGCTGAGCTCGGTCGCCTTCGATCCGGAGCCGAACGTGTACGTCGTGCGCAGTCGCCCGATCACGACGCGGACCGGCTGGTTCAGGTGCTCGTCGAGCTCGTCAAGGCGCTGCGTGAGGGTGGCGACCTTGACGGTCTTGCCGCGCTTGACGCGTCCCGAGGACGGCTCGACGGATCCGGCGACGAGGCCCAGCAGGGTGGACTTGCCCGCCCCGTTCACGCCCAGGATGCCCGTGCGCTCCCCCGGCGCCAGGCGCCACTCGACGCGCTGCAGCACCTCCCTGTCGCCGTACGACACCGAGACGTCGAGCAGGTCGACGACGTCCTTGCCGAGCCGCGAGACCGCGAGGGACTGCAGCTCGGTCTTGTCGCGGATCTCCGGCACGTCCTCGATCAGCTGGTTGGCGGCGTCGATCCGGAACTTCGGCTTCGAGGTGCGCGCGGGGGCGCCGCGGCGCAGCCACGCGAGCTCCTTGCGGGCGAGGTTCTGGCGGCGCTGCTCGATCGCCGCGGCCTGGCGGTCGCGTTCGACGCGCTGCAGGATGTACGCCGCGTAGCCGCCCTCGAAGGGCTCGACGATGCGGTCGTGCACCTCCCACGTGGCTGTGCAGACCTCGTCGAGGAACCAGCGGTCGTGCGTGACGGTCAGCAGGCCGCCGGCGTTCGCCGCCCAGCGCCGCTTGAGGTGATCGGCCAGCCACGAGATCGCCTCGACGTCGAGGTGGTTGGTGGGCTCGTCGAGGGCGAGCACATCCCAGTCGCCCGCGAGCAGGGCGGCGAGCGCGACGCGGCGCCGCTGGCCGCCTGAGAGCGTGCCGAGCATGGCGTCCCACGGCAGGTCGCCGAGCAGCCCGGCGATCACGTCGCGCACCCTCGGGTCGCCGGCCCACTCGTGCTCGGGGGTGTCGCCGACCACGGCCTGCCCGATCGTCACGTCGTCCGGCAGCGTGTCGGCCTGGTCGAGCACGCCGATCCGGACTCCGCCGCGCACCGTGACGCGTCCCGCATCCGGCTCCCGCCGCCCGGCGAGCATGGCGAGCAGGCTCGACTTGCCGTCGCCGTTGCGGCCGACGATGCCGATCCGATCGCCCTCGTTCACGCCCAGCGAGACGGAGTCGAAGACGACCTTGGTCGGGTACTCGAGGTGCAGGGCCTCGGCCCCCAGAAGATGCGCCATATCCCCTCAAGGGTAGGGGACCTCGGCTGGACGCCCGCCGCTGGCACGTGGCCCATGAGCCGTCGCGTCCTGGCGCTGCCGGCGTCCAGGCGCGACGCCGTCAGAGGTGGATGTCCGCGCTGGAGGCGAGGCGGCGCCACGGCTCGGCCCGCGCCGTGCGGGGTAGCACGTCGGCCTCCACCAGCTGGCCGAGGCGCAGACCCGTGAGCTCGGCGATCTCGGCGATCGGCACCTGGAAGGTCCGGAACGGGCCGAGGTCGGGAGCGCCCGCCACGGCTCCCTGCTCGATCTCGTCGAGGTCGATCACGGGCGACTGGTCCAGCACGAAACCCGTCGCGCGCAGCTGACCGTCCCGCACCCAGACGGCGATCTTGAAGAACCGCAGCGGCACCAGGATGCCCCGGTACGGCAGATCCTCCGCGCCCAGCACGGGCGCTGTGAAGACCGAGACGCGCTGGTCGGTGGCGTCGGCGTAGGCGAGCACGTGGTCCTCGAGCCCGACCCACAGCTCCTCCGACTGGTTGAAGCCCGAAGCCTGCGGCGCCGCGTTCGTGTAGTGGAACGTGTCGCTGTTCGCCTTGCGGGCGTCATCGCCCCACACGGGGTCGCGGCGACGGACGAGGTGGCCGCGATCGAGGTCGTTGCGCGCGTAGACCTCTGGGCCCGCCTGCCACGCGGCGGGGATGCGGTCGTCGAGCCGCCAGTCGTCTCCGCGCGGCACGTCGACGAGCGCCGCCCCGTCGATGTTGACCGCCGTCAGCCGCGCAAGCCGGCGCTCCCGATCGAGGACCACCGTGAAGTGCGTGTAGTCGAGGCGCTCGACGGCGCGAGCCGCCTCCCCCTCGAGCACCGGCAGCGGCACATCGACATCCAGGAATCCCGGCGCGTAACCCATGCCCCGACCCTAGAAGCGACCGCCGACACAGGACGAGGGCCGCCGGGTGAACACCCGACGGCCCTCGCAGGAACTGCTGATCAGCAGGAGCGGCGGATCAGTAGGACTCGACGATCTCGAGGAGGCTCGGCACGTTGGCGTAGGCCTCGGCCGCGTTCTCCTTCGTGACGATGACCGGGTCCAGCAGGTACGCCGGCACGACCTTCACGCCGTTGTCGTACTGCTCTTCGTCGTTCACGTCGACCTGCTCGCCCGCCTGCAGCTGACCGATCATCTTGATCGTCTGCTCGACGAGGAGCGTGGTGTCCTTGTTGATCGTGGAGTACTGGCGGTCCTCCATGATCCAGCGCACAGACTCGGCCTCCGAGTCCTGACCGGTCACGACGGGCTGCTTCTTGCCGGCCTGGTCGACCGAGGTGAGGATCGCGCGCGCCAGGGTGTCGTTCGGCGACAGCACGCCGTCGAGCTCCTTGTCGCCGTACGTCGACGTCAGGATGCCGTCCATGCGCTCCTGGGCGTTCTCGGCGAGCCAGCCCTGCGTGGCGGTCTGGCCGATCT
>NZ_JAPSJA010000017.1 GCF_031178525.1 Microbacterium sp. | reverse complement strand
AAGGGCATCAAGGTCATCGACGCCCGCGGCATCGAGTCGGTCGTCAAGGACCTGATCGCGAAGGGTGTGAAGCTCTAATGGCCAAGAAGGCTCAGGACATCCGTCCGATCATCAAGCTGCGCTCGACGGCGGGCACCGGTTACACCTACGTGACCAAGAAGAACCGCCGTAACACCCCCGACCGCCTCGTGCTGAAGAAGTACGACCCGGTGGTCCGCAAGCACGTCGACTTCCGCGAGGAGCGTTAATCATGGCCAAGAAGAGCAAGATCGCTCGTAACGAGCAGCGCAAGGAGATCGTCGCCCGCTACGCCGAGAAGCGCGCGACCCTCAAGAAGCAGCTCATCGACCCGAACGCGACCGACGAGGAGCGCGAGGCCGCTCGCGTGGGCCTGCAGAAGCTGCCCCGCAACGCATCGCCGATCCGCGTCCGTTCGCGCGACGTCATCGACGGCCGCCCCCGCGGTGTCCTGACGAAGTTCGGCATCTCGCGTGTCCGCTTCCGCGACATGGCGCACCGTGGCGAGCTGCCCGGCGTGACCAAGTCGAGCTGGTAAGCACCCAGTCGCACTGAGAGGGGCGAGGATCCAACGGATCCTCGCCCCTCTCGCATGCGGGAGGCGCGACGCGGGCACGCCGGACGCGGCAGCAACCGGCCTTACCTATGGTGAGAGGCTATGGGGATAGGTATGCTGGCGATCGGCGCGACGTTGCGCCGTGTCGACGAGTAACCGATGAAGGCTGCAGCGATATGACCACTTCTCCCGCACGCGCATCCGATCTGCGCGACCACCTCGAGCACGCGCCGATGACGCCCTATCAGTGGGCGATCGTCGCGGCCGCCGTGCTCCTGAACGCGCTCGACGGCTTCGACGTCGCCGCGATGTCCTTCGTCTCCGCACGTGTCGAGCAGGAGTTCGGCCTGACGGGCACGGTCCTCGGCGTCGTCATCAGTGCGACGCTCATCGGCATGGCCGTCGGCTCGCTGGCGCTCGGCCGCGTCGCGGATCTCATCGGCCGCCGCGTCACGGTGCTGGGCTCCGTGGCGCTCGCGACGGCCGGGATGTACCTCGCGGCGACCGCGCAGGACGTCGTGCAGCTCGGCATCTGGCGAGTGCTGACCGGACTCGGCGTGGGCGGCATCCTCACGAGCATCACGGTGATCACCGCGGAATTCTCGTCCGCGCGCTGGCGCGGGCTCGCGCTGGGCATCTACACGGCCGGATACGGCGTCGGAGCGACGCTGGGCGGGCTCGCGGCGGTCGTCCTCCAGGAGGGGGCGGGGTGGCGCGCGGTGTTCCTGGCGGGCGCGATCGCGAGCACCGTGCTGCTGGCCGTGCTGCTGTTCCTGCTGCCCGAGTCCGTGCACTTCCTGCAGCTGCGCGGCGGGCGCGCTCACGGGGCGCTGCGACGCATCGCGACCCGGGTCGGATTCGATCCCGATCGGATCGAGGGTGCGGAGGCGGATACGCGAGCCGGCACGACGCGGTCGCGGCGCGGCGGACTCTTCTCGCGCGAGGTGCTCGCGGCGACGCTGCTGCTGTGGGCGGCGTTCTTCACCGTGATGTTCGCGTTCTACTTCGTGAACTCGTGGACGCCGCGGCTGATGGTCGAGGCCGGGATGACCGTCGACCAGGGCGTGATCGTGGGCATGGCGCTCGCGATCGGCGGTGCTGCCGGATCGGTCCTGTACGGCGCCCTCGCGGCGCGCGCGTCTCGCGAGCGGCTGCTGCTGGTGTTCCTGCTGATGAGCGCGGCGGCGATCGTGGCGTTCGTGCTGTCCACGGTCTTCCTGGCACTCGCCTTCGCCCTCGGCGTCGTCGTCGGGCTGCTGGTGAACGGCTGCATCGCCGGCCTGTACACCGTCGCGCCGGCGCGGTACGGGACGCAGGTGCGGGCGACGGGCGTCGGGGCCGCGCTCGGTGTGGGGCGTGCGGGCGCGATCCTCGCCCCGATCGCCGCCGGTGCCCTGCTGGACGCCGGCTGGACGAACGTCGCGCTGTACTCGTCCACCGCGGCCCTGCTGGTGGTCGGCGCCGTGGCGGTCCTGCTCCTGTCGCGGCGGCCCGCGGCCGACGTCGGGGCGTGACGTCCGCGGAGGGGACGAGGATCCGACGATCCTCGCCCCCTCCGCGTCGTCCTGGGGCGCCGCTCGGGTGACTTTGGCACGATGAGAACGAGAAGGCACCCGAGGGACTTCAGGAGGTCGCATGCCGCTCGATCCGTTCTTCGCCGAGCGTCTGCGCCGGCAGAAGAAGTACATGATCGGGCAGGGGCTCGAGGGGCTGAAGCGGCGACTGGGCTGGCCGTGGTTCATGCGTCCCGCCGCAGAGGCGGCCGTCAAGTCCGCGCCCGCCGAGGAGAAGACCCGTGCGCACGCGGCCGCGAAGGCCGAGGCGCGCGAGGATGCGAGGTCCGTCGCCCGGCACGAGTCGTCGCCCGACCCGCATCGCCCGAGCCGTCGCCGCGCCGAGCACCGCAAGATCGCGCTGTCGTGGGATCGCACCGAGCAGCGCAAGAACGGCGTGCCCGGGCCGCGCGTGCACACGATCGACCGGATCGTGCAGGTGCCGGGGCAGCCCGACGTGCTCCTGCGCATCTACTACCCGACGACCGGCGAGCGCCCCGCAGAGCCGGTCCCCGCGTGCGTGACGTTCTTCGGCGGCGCCTTCCGGATCGGAGGGCTCGACTTCCCGACGACGGATGCCGCCAATCGCCGCCGGGCCGCGGAGGCGGGCGTCGCGATGGTGGGCGTGGGCTACGCGCTCGCTCCCGAGCACAAGTATCCGACGCAGGTGCTGCAGGGCCACGCCGCGCTCGAGTACGTGTTCGCGCACGCCGAGGAGCTCGGCATCGACCCCGAGCGCGTCGGCATCGCCGGCACGTCGGCGGGCGGCAACATCGCCGCAGCGGTCGCCCTGATGAACCGCGATCGCGGAGGGCTGCCCCTGCGCCTCCAGCTGCTGGAGGTGCCCGTCGTCGACCTCACGGGGCGCCACATCGACTTCCGCGCATCGCGTGCGCTGGGCATCCCGACCATCCTGATGGCGCGCGAGCTCGCGTCCGTCGCCCGCACCTACCTGCGCCACCGCAGGGACGCGCGCGAGCCGTATGCCTCGCCCATCCGGGCGCAGTCGCTCGAGGGGATGCCGCCGGCCGTGATCCTCACCGCCGAATACGACCCGCTGCGCGGCGACGGCGTGGCCTACGCGGCGGCGCTGCGGCAGGCAGGCGTCGACGCGAGCGCCGTGCAGTACCTCGGCGCGACGCACGACACCGGCATCTTCGCCCGTGTGCTCGCCGTCTCGCGACGCTGGCACGGCGATGTCGTGGCCGCGTTGCGGACGCTGCACGACTGAGAGATCTCGGCGTCGGCGCCCGACCCGGACCGTTCGGCGTCACGATCCGCGGAATTCCGCGGATCGCACGGAATGAAGTCACATCCGTCACATCCGTCACTCCTGCACCAGACACGCGGTCGAATCGCCCGGATTCCCGCGAGAATCCGCGGAATTCCGGGCCCCGTTGATACATTCAAGGCGCGATCGACGATCGCCCGGGGGTAAACGTCTCCGGTCCATTGATCACAGTGCGGCGTCATCACGGCGCCGCTGGAGGATGACATGGCCGACAAGTCCATCACCAAGACCGAGCTCGTCGCGAGCATCGCCAGCGCCACGGGCCAGAGCCAGTCCGCGGTCTCGGGCGTTCTCGACGCCCTGTTCACCACGGTCTCGGAGGCCGTCGCCAAGGGCTCGAAGGTCTCGATCCCGGGCTGGATCGCGTTCGAGCAGGTCGAGACGGCCGCTCGCACGGGCCGCAACCCGCAGACCGGTGCCGAGATCAAGATCCCGGCCGGCAAGCGCGTCAAGGTGACCGCGGGCTCCAAGCTGAAGGCCGCCGCCAAGTAATCCGGCGCAGACGAAAGGGGATGCCTCCATGACGGAGGCATCCCCTTTCGCCGTTTGCGGGGTCGACGCGCCGGATGGGGCGTCGAGCCCTTCGGGTCAATACGGGTCGACGTCGGTACGACGCTCCGTGACGCGGCCCGCGCCGGGATCGTTGACCGTGCGGGTGCGCTCGACGGCGGAGCGACGACGAGTCAGCAGCACCAGGCCGATGACGAACACGACCGCTCCGACGCCCATCAGCAGGTAGCCGATGAAGTCGTCGTCCACGCCCGGGATGTCGATCTCGAGGCCGAACGCCAGGATGGCTCCGATCACGAACAGCACTACTCCGGTTCCGATACTCATGGCCGTCACGCTAGGGGGCGGCGCAACTCCCGGTCACCGGGCTTGACTTTTCCGCCTCGACGCGGATTCACGCTCGATCCCGGGGCAGCAGCCGGCGCCAAACCACATCGTCTGAACGAAAACACATGCTCTGGCGCGACTGAACCCTGTGGTCTCGTTCACACCATGTGGTTTCGCCCTGGGGTCGGGGCCGAGGCCGGGGGCGGGAGCGGGGCGGGACGGCGCAGGACGACCGCGCACGGAGTCAGATCCATCCCAGGCACGCCGAACTAGGCTGAGCGGGTGAATCCGCGCGCGCTGCGGGCCATCGGGCCCGTGATCCTCATCGCCGCGGCCGTGCTCACGTGCTTTGCGGCGCTCGCCTACGGCGGCGCGGCCGATCCGCTGGCGGCGGGCGATCCGGGCCCGATCGTGCGGTGGGGTCTGCCGATCGCGAAGCTGATCGTGAACGTGTCGGCCGCCGTCATGGCGGGATCCCTCGTGCTCGCGCTGTTCGCGCTGAAGGCCGGCGAGCGTGAGTTCGACGGCGCCCTGGATGTCGCGTCGATCGGCGCCGCGGTGTTCACGATCTCGGCCGGCACGGTCGGGTTCTTCACGTTCCTCGACTCCTTCAACCCGCAGCTGTCCGCGGGGCCGGAGTTCGGCGCGCAGCTCGGCGCCTTCCTCACCGAGGTCGAGCTCGGCCGCACCTGGCTTATCACGACCATCGCGGCGGCGGTCGTCACGATCCTGGCGTTCGCCATCCGGTCGTGGACGGCCACGCTGCTCACGGCGATCCTGGCGATCGCGTCCCTCATCCCGATGGCGACGCAGGGGCACTCGGGCGAACTCGCGAGCCACAACGCCACGGTCACCGCGATGAGCCTGCATGTCGTCGGCGCCGCCGTGTGGCTGGGCGGGCTCGTGCTGCTTGTCGTCCTCCGCCCCGCGCTGTCCGCCGGGCGGCTCGGGGACGTGCTGCGGCGCTACTCGTCGATCGCGCTCGTGGCCTTCGTCGTCGTCACGCTGTCGGGCTTCGCGCGCACGCTGTCGTCCATCAGCTCGTGGGAGCAGCTGACCACGCCGTACGGCGGCATCCTGTGCTTGAAGATCGCGGCGCTGGTGTTCATGGGGCTGCTCGCCGCCTGGTACCGGCTGCGGCTGATCGACCGCATCGGGCGCGCGCGTACCGCGCGGACGTTCTGGACGCTGATCGCCGTCGAGCTCGCCTTCATGGGCGTGGCCTCCGGAGCGGCCGCGGCGCTGGCGCGCACGTCGCCGCCGCTCACCGAGACGCCGTACTCGTCGACGCCCGCCGAGATCCTGACCGACGAGCCGCTGCCTCCCGAGCTCACTCTCGAGCGCTGGTTCACGACGTGGGACGTCGATCTGCTGTGGGCGTTCGTCGCAGCGTTCGGCATCGCGTTCTACCTCGCAGGCGTGATCCGGCTGCGGCGCCGCGGCGACGGCTGGCCGATCTACCGCACGGTGCTGTGGGTGCTCGGCATGGTGACGCTGTTCTGGGTGACGTCGGGGCCGATCAACGCGTACCAGGACTACCTGTTCAGCCTGCACATGCTCGGACACATGCTGCTGACGATGGGCATCCCGCTGATGCTCGTGCCGGGGGCGCCGATCACGCTGGCGCTGCGCGCGATCGCCAAGCGCGATGACGGCACGCGCGGCGGCCGCGAGTGGATCATGTGGGCCGTGCACAGTCCCTTCGCGCGCGTCGTGACGCATCCGCTCGTGGCGGCCGGCATCTTCGTCGGCTCGCTCTGGGTCTTCTACTACACCGACCTCTTCCGCTGGTCGCTGTACGACCACCTCGGCCACGTGTGGATGGTCACGCACTTCCTCATCTCGGGCTTCCTGTTCGTGATGACGCTGACGGGGATCGATCCGCTGCCCTACCGGATGCCCTACCCCGGACGCCTCGTCACCCTCATCGCGGTCATGGCGATCCACGCGTTCTTCGGCGTCGCGATCATGATGCAGTCGGGGCTGATGGTCGCCGAGTGGTTCGGGGCCATGGGACGCACGTGGGGGCCGACGCCGCTCGAGGATCAGTACGTCGGCGGCGGCGTGGCGTGGTCGATCGGCGAGATCCCCACGCTCATCACGGCGATCGTCGTCGCGATCCAGTGGAGCCGCAGCGATGAGCGCCAGCAGCGCCGGGACGACCGCCATGCCGACCGCACGGACGACGCCGAGCTCGCGGCCTACAACGCCCGCCTCGCGAAGCTCGCCGAACGCGACAGCGTCCGGTAGCCACGGCGCGTCAGCGCAGCGCCGGGCTGCCGACCAGGATCGACGCCGTGCCGTCGGGCAGGACCTCGACGGTGCCGTCGATCACGAACGGCACGTCCTCGCTGACGTGGTAGATCGAGCCGTCGAACAGCGACACGACGTCCGCGTCGAAGTGAGCAGTGCCGGTCGCGGCGGAGATCGCCCAGTACGCATCCTGGGGCACGAGCGCGACGGGCGGCTGCGACGGGATCGTCCAGGCGATCGTGTCCGCGAGCACGCGATCGCCGCCGACCGCGTGGGTGTCCATGCCGAACGGGCAGCCGGTCGGCTGCATCACCTGCTGCTGCGCGCAGTCGGTCAGGAAGGCCGAGACCTTCTCCTTCACCACGTCGACGAAGGCCTCGCTCGGCCGGGCCTGGATGTCGAGCCGCACGCTGTGCAGCGCGGCGTCGGCGAGCACGTTCACGGGGTCCGCCTCGGCCAGCGCCGTGTCGACGGCGACGCTGTACACGCCGGGGGAGAACACGAGCAGCGAGACCGCATCCGTCGGGTCGGCGGCGGAGCCGTCGGGGGACACCTGGCGCTTATCGACCTCGAACCCGTTCACGGCGAACTGCATGGAGCCGCGCACCTCGACCCGGATCTCGGCCAGCGGGCTCGTTTCGAAGCCCCACCTCGGCACGAGGCCCTCGGTGCCGATGCGCTGCACGCGGAACAGGGACTCTCCGGGCGTGCCGTCGATCCGGTACGACGCCCTCACCTCGACCACGCCGTCGATCTCGCGCTCCGAGGTGATCTCCACGTCGCTGATGTCGAAGCTCAGCACGGCCTCGCGCAGCAGCGCGTCGGACGACGTCGCCGGCAGGCCGGCGGCCTCCAGATCCGTGCTGTCCAGGGTGACCCCCGGCACCGCGAGCGCGGCCGCCGCGTCGCCCTCGGCGAGCATGCCGATGTAGCGCTCGACGAACGCGCTCGGACCCCAGAACTGGCGGTGCAGCGCCGAGAACCCCGCCCAGATCGCCGCCGCGAGCAGCACGCCGACGATGCCGAGGATCACCAGGTCGCCGGTCAGCCCGCTGCGGCGTGCCGGGCGCGTGTGGTCTCCTGCCGCGGGGCCTGCCGGTGGCGGCGCGCTCGCGGGGGCCTGGTCCATTGCGTCAGTCTAAGGAGCGCCGGTCCGGATGATCCTGAGCGTGCCTGCGCGTCACGGGTGCGAAACGCCTGTGCATGACGGGGGAGCCGCCGTCGGCCGGGTGGGAGGATAGAGCCCATGCCCGCGCTGTCCCCCGAGCAGGAAGAGCTCTTCCGCCTCATCGAGGACACGCGCGAGCACGTCTTCGTGACGGGACGCGCCGGAACCGGCAAGTCCACGCTGCTGAACCACCTCGCGTGGAACACGAAGAAGCAGATCGCGGTGTGCGCGCCCACGGGGGTCGCCGCGCTGAACGTCGAGGGCCAGACGATCCACTCGCTGTTCAAGCTGCCGATCGGGCTGATCGCCGACAGCGACATCGAGCAGAACGACGCCACGCGCAAGCTGCTGAATGCGATCGACACCCTGGTGATCGACGAGATCTCGATGGTCAACGCCGACCTGATGGATGGCATCGACCGTTCGCTGCGGCAGGCGCGCGGCCGCCGCGGCGAGGCGTTCGGCGGCGTGCAGGTCGTGATGTTCGGCGACCCGTACCAGCTCGCTCCGGTGCCGCCGCGCGGTGACGAGGCACGCTACATCCAGGACCATTACCGCTCGTTCTGGTTCTTCGACGCGCACGTGTGGGCGGGGCGCGAGCCCGAGGGCGACGGCCTGATCGAGCTGGGTCGGCACGGCGCCGAGCTGCACATCCGCGAGCTCACGCAGATCCACCGCCAGGACGACGACGCGTTCAAGGCGATGCTGAACGCGGTGCGCTACGGCCGCGTCACGAAGGAGATCGCGGACATCCTGAACGCGACGGGCGCGCGCACGCCGCCGGACGACCCGGAGCACCCGATCATCACGCTCGCCACGCGCAACGACCGCGTGAATGCGATCAACGCGCGACACCTGGCGCAGCTGCCGGGACGCGAGCAGACCGCGAAGGCCGACGTGAACGGCGACTTCGGGCGCGGCGACGTGTACCCGGCAGACCAGGAGCTCAAGCTCAAGATCGGTGCGCAGGTGATGTTCCTGCGCAACGACGCCGGGTCGCCGGGTGAGCCCCCGCGCTGGGTGAACGGCACGATCGGCACGGTCACGCGCATCGTGGGCGAGACCGTGCGCGTCGACGTCGACGGCGAGGAGTTCGAGGTCGAGCCGGCCGTCTGGGAGAAGTACCGGTACGCGTACGACCCGATCGGCCGCAAGCTCACGCGCGAGGTCGTCGCCGAGTTCACGCAGTTCCCGCTGCGACTGGCGTGGGCCGTGACGATCCACAAGTCGCAGGGGAAGACGTACGACCGCGCGGTCGTCGATCTGGGCGCCGGGGCTTTCGCCCCCGGTCAGACCTACGTGGCGCTCAGCCGGCTGACGTCGCTCGAGGGCCTCTATCTCTCGCGCCCGCTGCGGCCGAGCGACATCCGCGTCGATCAGGACGTGCGCCGCTTCATGCGCGCGGTGTGGGAGCAGCGCCAGGCCGCGGCCGCCGCCACCGCGACGCCATAACGATCTGCGAGATCAGGGATCGCCCGGATCAGGAAGGCGCGGGACGGGACATAGACTCGGTGGACGGGTGATCGGGGGTGTCGATGCGGGGTCGATCTCACGTGCGGCGTGCCGTTTCGGCAGTCGCGGCGACGGTGGCGATCGCGATGGCGGTGAGCGGGTGCACGGGCGGGGACGCCGTGCAGGCGCGCACGCCTGAGCAGGTGACCGGGGAGCTGCCGGGCGACACGGTGACGGCCATGCAGGCGGCCGTGGAGCACGCGATGGCGGTGTCCGGATCGTCCGGTGCGATCGTCGGCGTGTGGGTGCCGTGGGCGGGCGCGTGGGTCGAGGGACTCGGGACGACGACTCCCGGCGGCGACGAGCCCGTGACCACCGACATGTCCTTCCGCGTCACGACGATGACGCGCCCCATGACGTGCGACGTCCTGTACGGCCTCGTGGACGACGGGGTCGTCGAACTCGACGATCCGGTCTCGCAGTACGTGCCCAGCTCGCCCGACCTGACGGATGTGACGCTGCAGCAGCTGTGCGACAACACGTCGGGCCTCGGCCGCTCGAATCCCACACTGCTGCCGTACGCGCTGCGTACGCCGGAGCGCCAGTGGAACCCGCGCGAGGTCGCCGCCGCCGGCCTCGGCAAGCCGAGCACCGAGCCGGGCGTGGCGCTTACCGAGTCCGACACGGGCTACCTGCTGCTCGGCGTCGCGCTGTCCAACGCGGCGCAGCAGAGCGCCGCCGAGCTCTTCCGTCGCTACGTGACGGGGCCGCTCGGGCTGCAGGCGACCGCGCTTCCGGGGCGCGAGGCCGCCCCTCCCGGCGAGCCCGCACTGCCGGGCTATCGGTCGAGCGTGGCGGACCGCGCCGAGGGATGCGTCGAGCCGCGGGAGTACACGGAGCTGTCGGCGAGCTTCGGCTACACCGACTCGGGAGCGGTGTCGACGATCGGGGAGCTCGGCCTCTACACCGAGGACCTCGCCGCGCGGGCGAAGGACGGCGACGCGTTCGTGCCGCGCTGGAGCAGTGCCAAGCCGGTCAGCACGGAGTCCGACTCCTGGTACCAGTACGCGGGCGGCACGTACATCGCCGGCTCGATGATCGGACAGCAGGGCTCGACGCCCGGCTACCTGACCAGCGCCTACTCCGACACGGGCAACGGGCTCACGGTCGCGGTCGTGCTGAACAACTCGGCCGCGAGCGAGGAACTCGTCGGGTACCTCGCCAAGGAGCTCGCCGCGATCGCATCGAAGGTGCCCGCGCGGTCCGGTGAGACGGCGCCCGACGCCGCCCTGCCTTGGACGGCTGAGGCCTACCACCAGGCGATCGCCGACCGGGCCGTGTGCCCGGCCGAGCCCGCCGAGTGACGACCCGCGGTTCCTCCGGCCTCGCGGTCGGGCTCGTCGCCACGGGCCTCGCGTGCCAGGAGGTCGGCGCCGCGATCGCGGTGCTGCTGTTCCCGCATACGGGTGCGCTCGGCATGGTCATGCTGCGGCTCGTGTTCTCGGCGGTCATCCTGCTCGCCCTGGCACGGCCCTCGCTGCGCGGCCGCACCCGCGAGGAGTGGGAGGCCGTGATCCGGCTCGGCGTCGCGCTCGCCGTCATGAACGGGTTCTTCTACCTCGCGCTCGAGCGGCTCGCGCTCGGTGTGACCGTGACGATCGAGGTGCTCGGTCCCCTGACGCTGTCGATCCTCGTCGCCGCCACGCGGGCCGCGTGGATCTGGGCGGGACTCGCGCTCGCCGGTGTGATCGCGCTGGGCGGGGGCGGGTGGGAACGCCTCGACCCGGTCGGCGTGCTGTGCGCCCTGGGCGCTGCGGTGAGCTGGGCGTTCTACATCCGAGGGCAGGCGCGCGTGGGCAGAGCCTTCCCGCGCCTCGAGGGGCTCGCGCTCGCGATGGCGATCGGGGCGGTGATCTCGCTGCCGTTCGGCATCGTGACCGCCGGGCCGGTCCTGCTGCGACCGGACGTCCTCGCGCTCGGCGCGGCCGTCGCGATCCTGTCGTCCACGATCCCGTACGCGCTCGAGCTGATCGCCCTGCGGCGGCTCACCGAGGCGGCGTTCGGCATCCTGATGAGTCTCGCGCCGGCCACCGCCGCGCTCGCCGGATGGATCCTGCTGGGGCAGGAGCTGTCGTGGCTCGAAGTCGTGGGGCTCGCGCTCGTCGTGTGCGCGAGCGCCGGCGCGGTGTGGACGTCGCGCAACCGTCCCGAGCCCCTGGCCGTCGCGGAGCCGCTCGCGTAGGTCACGCCCGCGGTGGTGAGAAGATCGACGGAGCCGAGTGAGGAGAGCCACGTGACAGATGCCGCCGCGCGTCAGCGCGATCCGGAGCGCACGCGCGCCGAGCTCCTGGACGTCGCGACCGAGGTGTTCGCCGAGCAGGGGTATTCGGGTGCGCGCGTCGACGACATCGCCGACCGGACGCGCACGACCAAGCGCATGATCTACTACTACTTCGGCGGCAAGGAGCAGCTCTACCTCGCGGTCCTCGAACGGGCGTATCGGGGCATCCGCGAGGCCGAGCGCGTGATCCACGTGGGAGACCTGGCGCCGGCCGACGCGATCCGCCGGCTCGCCGAGCTCACGTACGACCACCACGTGCGCCACAGCGCGTTCATCCGGCTCGTGATGATCGAGAACATCCACCGCGGCGAGTTCATCCGGCGCATCGACGCGATCCGCGAGCTCGGTCAGCCGGCCGTGGGGCTGCTCGACGAGATCCTTCAGCGTGGTCGCGCGGAGGGCTTGTTCCGTCCCGATGTCGACGCGTTCGACGTGCACATGCTGATCAGCTCGTACTGCGTGTTCCAGGTCGCGAACCAGTACACGTTCGGCTTCCTGTTCGACCGCGACCTGCACGCGGCGCCGCTCAGCGACCACCTCCGGTCGATGATCGGCGACATCGTGGTGTCGTGGCTGCGCACCCCTGCCGAGGCCGGCGGAGCGGGCTGAACGCGCGGGCGGGGTCCGCGAGGCTCGTGCGCCCTGCGAGCGTCAGATGTTCGGAACCTGCGTGGACCACAGGATCGCGAGCAGCAGGATCAGCGCCACCGCCGCCATGATCGCCATCAGGGTCGCGAGCATGCGGTTGCGGATGCGATTTTGGCGGATCGCGAACGCCGTCACCACGAGCCCGACCGCGGAGGCGGTGACGAAGGCGATGCCGATCCACGCGAGCGCGAGGTTCACGGGCAGCAGCACCGCGAAGACGATGATCGCGACGATGGCGAGGACCAGGCCCGGCAGGAGCCAGACCCATCGCTTCGGCGTGCGCAGCGCGGGCTGATTGCGCACCCGGGTGGGGTCGTCCGCCTTGCCCTGGCGCGCGGATCCGGTGTCGTCCCTGGCGTCTCCCGTACTCATGGGACCGACGTTACGAACGCTCCGCCCGGCCGCACCACAGGCTTGACAGGCGGGAGGGCGGATCAGCCCGGCTCGGACCGGGCGAGCACGCGCAGCAGGCGCGCGAGCGTCGCCTGGTCGGCGCGGCTGAGGGCGCTGAGCTCCTCCGCCTCCCGCTGCGCGAGCGCGGTCATGGCCGCGTCGGCGCGTTCGATGCCCTCGGGGCAGAGGCGCACGAGCACGCCGCGGCCGTCGCGGGGATGCGGGCGGCGCTCCACGAGTCCGCGCGCGAGCAGCTTGTCGATGCGGTTGGTCATCGCGGCGCTGCCGATCATCGTCGCGGCGACCAGCTGCATGGGGCTGAGCTCGTGCGGCGGTTCCTCGCGGCGGAGCGCGGCGAGAACGTCGAACTCCCACGCCGCGAGCCCCGCCCCGCGGAAGGCCTCCGCCCGCAGGCGCGAGAGCCGGTTCGCCGCGCGGCGCAGGCGCGACATGACGTCCAGCGGCGTCAGGTCGATGTCGGGGAGTCGACGCGACCAGGCGTCGATGAGGAGGTCGACCTCGTCGTCGCGCGCGTCCGGCATCATGCCTCTACGCTAGCGGCGCGGCCGCGCCATCCGCCGACATCCGCCCGCGGACGCGCGGGTGCTTTCGAAAGTGCCGCATCGGCCCGGCATAGGAAGCCGATAGCGCCTGTTCGTACCGTCGCCTGCATGACCCACGACGACACGGCCGGCGCGCGGCGCCGGCACACCCCGAATCGACCCCTCTGGATCGCCACCGCGCTGGTGGCGGGAAGCCTCGTGCTCGCCGGCTGCGCGACCGGCGCACCGAGTGCGAGCTCCATAGGCGACTCGTCGAGCTCGGCATCGACAACGATCACCACGACGACCGAGGACGCCTCCACCGACACGTCGACCGCCGCCGGCGCGGACGCGACGACGACCTCCGAGACGATCTCCTCCACGGCCGCGGCCGGCGAGGCGTTCCTCGCGACCCTGTCGGACGAGCAGGTGGACGCCGTCACCTACGACTACGACGACGAGACGAAGTCGACCTCGTGGTCGAACTTCCCCGTGACCTTCGTCGAGCGTGCGGGCCTCAATCTCGCCGACCTGACCGATGAGCAGAAGGAGGCCGCTCTCGGCGTGCTCGAGGCGCTGCTGAGCGACGACGCGTATGCGACCGCGACCGGCATCATGGCCGGCGACCAGTACCTGCGGGACAACAGCAGCAGCACCGAGGAGTCGCTCGGCCAGTACTACATCGCGTTCTTCGGCGATCCGTCGGACACCGGCGCCTGGGCGGTGCAGTTCGGCGGCCACCACCTCGGCATCAACGCCGATCTCAACGGAGCCGAGAACGCGATCACGTTCGCGCCCACGCACCTCGGCGTGCAGCCCGCCGTCTACGCGGACTCCGAGGGGGAGGAGGTGCAGCCCTTCGCCGCGATCTACGAGACCGCCTTCGCCTTCTACGACAGCCTGACCGACGAACAGAAGGCGTCGCTCTATCAGGGCGAGGAGCCGGCGACGATGGCCTGCGCGCCCGGCGGCACGTGCGATTATCCGACGGGCACGGGACTGCTCGGCGCCGACCTCACGGACGAGCAGAAGGACCTCCTGCTCGCCGTGATCGCCAACTGGGCCGGAATGGCCGACGAGGAGACGAACGCCGCGGCGCTCGCCGAGATCGAGGCGACGCTCGACGAGACGTACGTCACCTGGTCCGGTGCGACCGTCTACGACATGACCCAGGGCGACGGGATCTCCTTCCAGATCTCCGGCCCGGACGTCTACATCGAGTTCGCGGCGCAGAACGGCTCGGCCGGGGCCGACGTCGACGGCGTCGTGACCAGCGGCTGGGGTCACGTCCACACGATCTACCGCGATCCGTCGAACGACTACGGGGGCAGCGTCGAGCAGCAGGAGGGCTCGGGTCCCGGCGCGGGAGCCGGCGCGCCGCCGGCCGGCTGACGGGTTTCCGCGCGGCGACCCGCGCTGAGAGGATCGGAGCATGGTCGCCTCGCTGCCCTTCGACGTCCGGGTTCCGATCGTGAACGCCCCGATGGGCGGGGTCGCGGGAGCTGAGCTCGCGGCGGCGGTGTCCCGCGCCGGCGGGCTCGGCATGATCGGCATGGGCAGCTCCGGCAGTGTCGCGTCGCTGCAGCGGCAGCTGCCGCTCGTGCCCGACGGCGTGCGCGTCGGCATCGGGCTCGTCGACTGGGTCGTGCGCAAGGAGCCCGCGCTGCTCGACCTCGCGCTCGACGCGCAGCCGGTGCTGCTGTCGCTGAGCTTCGGGGACGACTTCGACTGGATCGCCCGCGCGCACGACCGCGGCGTGCGCGCCGCCGCCCAGGTGTTCGATCCGGCAGGCGTCGAGGCCGCCGACGCGGCGGGGGCGGATGTGATCGTCGTGCGCGGGCGCGAGGCGGGCGGCCACGGACGATTCCTCGTCGACCGCGACGAGCTTCTCGAAGCGGCCGTGACGATGACCGATCGACCGGTGCTCGCCGCCGGCGCGATCGCCACGGCCGCGGACGTGCGCGACGCGCTCGAGCGCGGGGCGAGCGGCGCATGGGTCGGAACGGCGTTCGCCGCGTGTCGGGAGGCGCTCACATCTCCTGGCACCCGGTGCGCGCTGATCGCCGCCGGACCGGACGACACGATCCTGACCTCGGCGTTCGATCGGGCGGCCGGCTACGGCTGGCCGGAGGACATCCCCGAGCGCGTGATCGCCAACGAGTTCACGGCGCGGTGGGGCTCGGGGGTCGCGCCGGGCGCGGAGGATGAGCTCGCCGCGGCGAACGCGGCGGACGACCCGCGCGGGATGTCGATCAACGCCGGTCTCGGCGTCGCGCACGTGCGCGCGGAGCGCACCGCCGCCGAGGTGCTTGCGGCGCTCACCGGGCAGTACGGTCCGGCAGCGTGAGCCGCTCTCGTCCGTTCGTGCTCCTCGCCACCCGAGCCGAGGATGGGCCGGCCGAGGAGGAGTATGAGCTGTTCCTGCGCTTCGGGGGACTCCGTCCGGAGGAGCTGATCCGTGTGCGGCTCGAAGCCGAACCGATGCCGCGCCTGGATCTCGACGCGATCTCGGGGATCTTCGTGGGCGGCAGTCCCTTCAACGCCTCCGATGCGGAGGATCGGAAATCCACAGTGCAGCGGAGGGTGGAGGCGGAGTTCGACGCGCTGCTGCGGGAGGTCGTTCCGCGTGACGTCCCCTTCCTGGGCGCGTGCTACGGCGTCGGCACGCTGGGGGCGCACATCGGAGCCACGATCGACAAGACCTTCGGCGAGGCCGTCGGGGTCGTCCCCGTGACGCTCACGGAAGAGGGGGTGTCCGATCCGCTGCTGCGCGGCATGCCCCGCACGTTCGACGCGTTCGTGGGACACAAGGAGGCGATCAGGCACCTGCCCGACGTGGCGGTGCTGCTTGCCTCCTCACCG
Source organism: Microbacterium sp. (assembly GCF_031178525.1). GTDB lineage: Bacteria > Actinomycetota > Actinomycetes > Actinomycetales > Microbacteriaceae > Microbacterium. Next base: position 6,023 of record NZ_JAPSJA010000017.1, on the reverse strand, counting down.
GCTTCGCCCGTGCAGATGTTCCGGGTCGGAAAGAACGTCTACGCGACGCAGTTCCATCCCGAGCTCGACGTCGACGGCATCTCGACGCGCATCCGCGCGTACGACGGCTTCGGGTACTTCGCGCCGCAGGAGCTGGAGGACACGCTCGCTGCCGTGCGCCGCGTGCCCGTCACGGAGACGGGTCGCATCGTCCGCCGTTTCGTCGAGCGCTACGCGCGCTGATCGCGGCATGGCGGGATGAGGTGGAGGGGCTGACGGGAATCGAACCCGCGCTGTCTGCTTGGGAAGCAGAAGTTCTGCCATTGAACTACAGCCCCGAACGCGCCGGAGCGCGTGAGGGCCAGCATAACAGGACCCGCACGCGCTCCCGCGGCGCGACGGACGTCAGTGCTTGCGGCGCTTGGAGCCGCCCGTCAGCTTGCGCAGCAGGACCAGAGCACCGACCCCGATGGCCGCAGCGGCCCAGGGCTTGCGCTTCATGAACGACTTCGCGTCGGTCAGCATCGCGCCGGCGTCCCGCTCCGACACCCAGTCGCCTGCCTGCTTGAGTCCGGCAGAGGCCTTGTCGGCGATCTCCTTCGCGACGCCGTCGGACGGTGCGAGCGACTCGACCTTCTCTCCCGCGGTGCGCAGACCGTCGGCCACCTTCTGCTGGGCGGCGGTCGGCTCGGCGAGATAGGTTCCGCCCGACTCGGGCGTGGCGTCTTGTGGCACGTCGTCGTCCGACCCGGCATCCGAGCTGTCGTCCGGTCCGCCCTGCGCGGTCTCGGCCGCGTTCGCGGCCGCCTCGGCGGCGGCGGGCGGCACCTTCGAGTCCGAGTCCGAGTCCGAGTCCGAGTCCGAGTCCGAGTTCGAGTTCGAGTTCGAGTCCGAGTTCGAGTTCGAGTCGGAGTTCGAGCCGTCCGAAGCGGGCTCGTGCTCCAGGCCCTGCGACGTCCCGACGGTGCGGGCGACGTCGGCGGGGGTGACCTCCGGGACATCGTCCGTGCTCGGGGTGGAGGGGGTCTGACCAGAGTTCTGCGACATGCGCGTCTCCCTTCTCTTCGGGACCACTGACTCTCCGATGTAAGCGCGTCCGCTCCGGATCCGCCTCCCGCTTGACGGGACGGGTGCCGTGTGTCATCGCGAGCGGGGGGCCGTCGGCTCACCCAATAGGCTGATCCCGTGCTGCTCTCGGATCGCGACATCAAGGACGAGCTCGACTCCGGCCGCGTGGGCCTGGACCCGTACGACCCGGCGATGGTGCAGCCGTCGAGCGTCGACGTGCGCCTCGATCGGTACTTCCGGCTGTTCGACAACCACAAGTACCCGTTCATCGACCCCGCGGAGGATCAGCCCGACCTCACCCACCTGGTCGAGGTCGCGCCCGACGAGCCGTTCATCCTGCACCCGGGCGAGTTCGTCCTGGGCTCGACCTTCGAGACGGTGTCGCTGCCAGATGACGTCGCCGCGCGCCTCGAGGGCAAGTCGTCGCTCGGCCGGCTGGGCCTGCTGACGCACTCCACGGCGGGCTTCATCGACCCTGGCTTCTCCGGCCACGTCACGCTCGAGCTGTCGAACGTGGCCACCCTGCCGATCAAGCTGTGGCCGGGCATGAAGATCGGCCAGCTGTGCTTCTTCCGCCTCACCTCGCCCGCCGAGAACCCCTACGGCTCGGGCGCATACGGCAACCGGTATCAGGGCCAGCGCGGACCGACCGCGTCGCGCTCGTTCCAGAGCTTCCACCGCACGGACGTCTCCGTCACGGAGGCGGGCGCGTCCGGATCCTGAGCCGCGCACTCGCCTCGCCGGTGCACGGAGCGGCGCGAGGCCGGCGGGCGTGAGGCCGCGTCGCGGAAGGCTCGGTGAACGGCACCTGAACAATGCCGCGACCGGAATATCCGCGCGGATCGGCGATGTCAGGCTGGAGTGCTGGATCGCTCGTCGAGGCTGCGATCGGCGCCGAGAGGGGATCCCATGACCGCATCCGCCACCCCGTCCGTCGAGCTCCTTGTGCTCGACATGGCCGGCACGACCGTGCGCGACGACGGCGTCGTCGAGCGCGCTTTCCAGCGTGCGCACGAGCGCACCGGAGTGGCGGATCGGATGACGTGGGACGACGCGCTGCAATACGTGCGCGACACGATGGGGCAGTCGAAGTTCGACGTCTTCACCCACCTCGCGGGCGGCGACACGGCGCGGGCCGAAGAGGCGACGGCGGCGTTCGAGCACGCCTACGCCGAGCTGATCGCCGAGGAGGGCGTCGAGCCGATCCCGGGCGCGCGTGAACTGCTCGAGGACGCCCGCGCCGCAGGCATCTCGGTGTACCTCACGACCGGCTTCGCGCCGGTGACGAGGGACGCGATCCTGGACGGCCTGGGCTGGCAGGGCCTCGTCGACGGCGTGCTGTCGCCCTCCGACGTGGGCCGCGGGCGTCCCGCTCCCGATCTCGTGCTCGGCGCCGCCCTGCGGGCGCAGGTGTCGGGCGTCGCGGCCGTCGCGGTCGCCGGCGACACCGAGAGCGACGTGCGCTCTGGTCTGTCGGCCGGAGCCGGACTCGTGGTCGGCGTGCTGAGCGGCGCGCATGACCGCGCGGCCCTCGAGGCCGCCGGCGCGCACGTGGTGCTCGACGATGTCGCAGACCTGCGCGCGCTGCTCGGCCTCCCGGTGCGCGAAAGCGTGGCCGCCGCCGGGAACGTCTGACATGTCGTCGCCGGCGCTCGTGCCGACGCCGATGCCCGCGTCGCGCGATGTGGTGCTCGAGCCGCCGGCCGTCGCGATGGTCTGGACCGGCGCGGGTCGGCCGCACGAGACGGTCGCCGTGCCCGGCGTCGTGCTCGGCGCAGGCGAGACCCTCGTGGCGATCGAACTGGCGACGGTGTGCGGCTCCGATGTGCACACCGTCGAGGGTCATCGCTCGGCACCGACCCCGCTCGTGCTCGGACATGAGCACGTCGGCCGGGTGATCGACGTGGCCCCGGGCGTGCGCGCGGTGGACGGCGCTCCCGTGAACATCGGCGATCGGATCGTCTGGTCGATCATGGCGAGCTGCCGCGACTGCGACCGCTGCCGCCGCGGGCTGCCGCAGAAGTGCCGCGCCCTGGTGAAGTACGGGCACGAGCGCATCCAGCCGCGCTGGGAGCTCACGGGCGGCTTCGCGACGCACGCGCACCTGCGCGCCGGCACCGCCATCGTGCGGGGCGGCGAGACGCTGCGCGCCGAGGTCCTCGCCCCCGCCGCGTGCGGCACCGCGACCGCCTGGGCCGCCCTCTCCCGCGCTGACGAGGTGACGGACGTCGACGACGCGACGGTCCTGATCCTGGGTGGCGGGCTCATCGGCCTCACCGCCTGCGCGATCGCCCGGCAGCGGGGTGCGACCGTGGTGGTCGCGGATCCGGATCCGTCGCGCCGGGCCCTCGCCGTCCGCTTCGGCGCCGCGCGGGTCGTCGATCCCCGGGACGACCGCTCGCTCGCCGCGGCGCTCGCCGCGACCGGATCCGCCGAGTTCCAGATCGTGCTGGAAGCATCCGGATCGCCGCGCGCCGTGCGCGCCGCGCTCGAGACGGTGGGCATCGGCGGCGTCGTCGTGCTCGTGGGCAGCGTGTTCCCGACGGAGCCGCTCCTGGTCGATCCCGAGCGCCTGGTGCGCGGGCTCGTCACCATCCGCGGCGTGCACAACTACGCCCCGAAGGACCTCGACGCCGCCGTGCGCTACCTTCGCGAGCACGCGGCCGACCACCCGTTCGAGGAACTCGTGAGCGCGCGGTATCCGCTCGCGCAGATCGACCAGGCGCTCGCCGCCGCCGCGGCCGGCGTCGCCGTGCGGGTGGCGGTCGATCCGCGCGACGCCCAGCGCCGGCGCTGACACGTGCCGCGACCCCGGCGGAACGTTCTTCGCCGGGGCCGCGCTCGTCCGGATCAGTGCTTGCTGCGCTCGTGCAGCAGCGCCTCGAGCACGTCGGGGGTGTTCGTGATGATGCCGTCGACGCCCCAGTCGAGCAGGCGCGTCATCGTCGGCACGTCGTTCACGGTCCAGACGTTGACCTCCATGTCGTTGGCGTGCACCTGGTCGATGTAGGCCGCCGTCGCCTGGCCCGCGCTGGGGTTGATCTGCTCGGCCCATTCGGCGTACGCGGGCAGGTCCGCGACCGCCGGCGCCCCCAGCAGTCCGACGGGCGTCTCGGGTGCGAGCTGCGCGTACGTCTTCATCGAATCCCAGTTGAAGCTCTGCACCGACAGGCGCTCGCTCGCGAGAGCCGACTTCATGTACCCCGGGAACGAGGCGAACACGTCGATCACCTTCTGCTCGACGCCGGGGTACAGCTCGGGCGACTTGAGCTCCATGATGATGCCGGCGCGGCTCGAGCGGACCTGTGACACCATCTCGGCGAGCGTGGGGACGGGTTCGCCCGCGAACTCCGGCCCGAACCACGACCCGGCGTCGAGCTGCTTGATCTCGGCGAGCGTGAAGTCCTGCACGCGCCACGGGGCGCGGTCGGGGAAGACCTGCTCGACGTCCGTCGTGCGCGCCAGCGTGGTGTCGTGCATGAGGATCGTCTCGCCGTCCTTCGTGAGCTGCACGTCCGACTCGATCCAGGTCGCGCCCTGGTCGATGCCGAGCTGGAAGGCGGCGAGCGTGTTCTCCGGCGCGTAGGCCATCGCGCCGCGGTGGGCGGTGGTCGCGACGGAGACCCTCTCGGGCTGTGCGGCGAAGGCCGGGGCGGACGAGCCGGCGACGGCGAGGGCGCCCGTGAGGGCGGTGACCGTGAGATGACGGAGGCGCATGGCGATCGTTCCTTTTCGCTGGGGAGCGGTGGACGCGTTCCACGCTTCCCGGCGGGGGTGGCGCTCGGATGGCCCCGGCCTGACGACTCGGCGACGACTCGCCCGGGCGGGTTGCGACCCGGTGACATCCGCCTGACCATCCGGCGGCGGGGCTTGTCAGGCGGTGACGTCGCCGTCGACGTACACCCAGCGGCCACCGCGACGATCGAATCTGGCGTGCTCGGCGAGCGCACCCATCATCGGAGCACCCGTGGCCCCGGTCTCGTAGATCGCGACGAAGTCCACGGTCGAGCCCTCGGCGGCGGTGACCTCGAGACCCGTCCACCGCAGGAGCTCGTCGAACACCAGCTCGCCGGGCTGAGGGCGCGTGCGGGGGTGCCAGGTGCGCAGCAGATAGTCGGCGTCGTGCTTTGCATACGCGCTGTAGCGCGAGCGCATCAGCTCCTCCGGCGTCTCGGCGAGGCGTGCCCCAGCGTGCAGGGGGCCGCAGCAGGCGGCATATGCGCGGCCCGAGCCGCAGGGGCAGCGCTCGAGCGTCATGCCGGCGCCGTCCTCACGCGCGCCATCTTCCCGTCGTCGTGGGCCATGAGATCAGCGTAGGGCGCGGGAAACGGCGAAGGCCGCGCCCCGAGCGGGACGCGGCCTTCGCGGCGCGGGATCGGATCAGCCGATCTTCTCCCAGGGGCCCCACTTGCCGCCGGGCGCCTGGTTGCGGGTCCACCACTTGGCCTCGTACGTGGCGCCCTTGTACGTCACGACGTCGCCCCGGTTGAAGATGCGCGACGCCGTCCAGGCCGGGACGCCGTTCTCGTCCTCGACGCCCAGCTCCTGCCACGGGCCGTAGGGGTTGCCGGGCTTCTGGCCCTTCGTCCACCACGTCGCGAGCCACTCGGCGCCCTTGTACGAGACGATCTCGCCGCCCTTGTACGTGGTCTTCGCATCCCATGCCGGGACAGCGGGAGCATTCGCGGCACGCTCGACCGCGATGGTCATCGTGCCCTTCTTGCTGTTCTGCTCCGTGACCGTGATCGACGTGCCCGAGCCCGCGACGATGACCGAGTTCTGCGGGTTCGCCTCGTCGTAGTAGGCGTACGGGTCGGTGTCGTCGAACGTCGGCAGCGCCTTCTGCGAACCGACCTTCAGGGTCGTCATGCCGGCCTCGGTCTCGCGGTGCAGCGAGATCCTGTCCGTCTTCTGCAGGCCGAACGTCGCGTCGAACGACTGGATCCGGTTGCGGGCGATGGTGCCGTCCGACCACT